>NZ_JRNG01000012.1:0-6781 GCF_000759055.1 Corynebacterium tuscaniense DNF00037
AAACTTTTGGGGCGCAAGCGATACTACGCCCGATAACCGAAAAATCTCCACCCCGCTTCATATGCGAAAGGGGAGTGGAGATCAGCTGGTTGCTAATTCGATGAGGTTTTAATTCTCACCCTTGGTGTCGCGGATCTCTGCGAACTCATCGACATCATCCCCAACCTGCTTTTCCAACTTCAGCAGGCCGGTACGTGCGTGCATGTGCTGAAGCGTGGACACCAAGTTGTATCGCTTCGGTGACAGGGCGTTGAGTGTCCACGTAAACATGGACACAATACGGTTGCGCTTGGACACCAGGAAAGATACGTGGACCAGCAGCCACATGATCCAGCCCATGAACCCGGCAATTTCAACCTTGCCCATCTTCACCACAGCATGGAAACGGGACACGATGGCCATGGAACCCTTGTCAAAGTACTCAAATGCCTTTCGCTGGTCTGGCGCTTGGTTCTCCTCCACTCCGGCTTTAATAGCCTTCGCTGCGTACTCGCCGGACTGGATAGCCACCTGTGCTAGACCAGGCAGGCGGTCGAGGTTCATCATGTCGCCGACAACAAAGACGTTGCGGTGCTCCCCGACAGAGAGGTCCTTGTTCACAGGGACCTTACCAGCACGGTCGACTTCGAGACCAGCCTGCTCTGCAACCATCTTGCCCAGTGGGGAAGCGGCCACACCAGCGGACCAGATCTTGGTGTAAGACTCAATCGTGGTTTCTTCGTCGGTAGTCATGTCCTTGTAGGTCACCGACTTCTCATCAAGGTTGGTCACCAAGGAGTTCAGGTACACGGTGACACCCAGTCGTTCGAGCTCGCGCTGAGCCTTCTTGCCCAGACGCTTACCAAACGGCGGAAGGACCTGCGGAGCGCCGTCAAGAAGCACGATCTTGGCACTCGCCGGGCGGAAGTTAGAGTATTCATTGCGGAAGCTGCGGTGAGCTAACTCCGCCACCTGGCCCGCAAGCTCGACACCAGTCGGACCAGCACCAACGATGACGAAAGTGAGCAAACGTTCGCGCTCGGCTGGATCTTCAGTGACCTCAGCACGCTCGAACGCGGAGACCAGGCGGGCGCGAATCTCCAGAGCATGGTCAATGGTCTTCAAACCAGGGGCGAACTCAGCAAAGTGATCATTACCAAAATAGGACTGCCCCGCGCCGGCAGCAACAATGAGGGAGTCGTACTCATAGACACGGGTGACATCGCCTTCGGTAAAAGTGACGGTCTTGTCGGCCAGGTTGATGTCAGTAACATCGCCTCGAACAACGTCGGTGTTCTTCTGCTTGCCCAGGATCTGGCGGGTGGACGTTGCAATCTCGCCACTGCCGAGAATACCGGTTGCTACCTGGTATAGCAGGGGCGGAAAGAGGTGGAAGTTCGTGCGGCTAATCAGCGTCACATCCACATCGGCGCCGTCCAGTTCGCGTGCGGCAAACAGCCCACCGAAACCCGAGCCAATAATGACAACGTGGTGGCGGTTTCCGGCTGGACGGTACGGTTTGTTGGACATGTAAAAACTCCTTTAAGTTTTCTTTTTGAGCGCGTAGCTTTTTTCGAGCCTGTTTTAGCCTGGGTAAAGCCTATAGGCAGATCCGCCATGTGATCATACGCGCGTTTGTTTTGTGGGCACGCCGTGGCTCCGCATTTGGGGCATCCCAAAGGTCTATCCTGAACCACGTGCCCACTCATTCCGCTTATTCTGCTCATCTGGATTCCGTGGACGCCGAACGTTGGCCGTCCCTCGTGTATATCCCTTCAGCTGCAGGAATGCGCCTCCGCGCGCGACTAGCGGAGGCAAGGTTTGCTAAACACTGCACCCGCGCAAACCTCGAAGTGTCACTGGGCAGGGACCATGACTTGGTGGTGGATCATGCACAACTTTTTGAACGCATTGCGGCCCGAGGGTGGGTGGGGCTCGCCGAGGGGTATATGGCAGGAGAGTGGCATACGGATACCCCCTCGGACCTAGTGAGGGTAATCCGAGGCCTGCTTGCCTCTGGGTATTCCCCGAAAACACCGCACATTAAGGACAATCCGCAACTTGTCGGAGGAGAGGTCCCACCGGAACTCGTCACACGATATGCGGGGGATGGCATGAGTGCTTTCGCCGGCCATTTCGCTACCGGCGTTCCCACGACGGAGCGCATGAGCCGAAAGTCTTTCGTGCCAGCGGCCGGGCGTGGCAAGGAGCCCACGAACTACTTCGTGGCCACAACACATTTCGCATCGCCACTGGAAACAATGAAGCATGACCTCGGTGATGCCCAGTCGCGGAGCGTGAGCATGCTTCTCGACGAAGCCGGGGTGCGCGCCGGCACTCAAGTCGCCGAAATCCCGTGTTCAGGTGGTGCTGTAACAATCGCTGCAGCTTCGCGCCGCGCAACTGTCGATGCGCTGGTGACTGACCCGGCGGTCGTCCGAACGCTGCGTGAGCGCCTGACGCTCGCTGGGGTAGCGGATTCCGTGCATATTAGCGTGGTGGAAGATCTGTCCCACGCGTTGATGCATCGTGCGGGACGTTACGACGCAATCGTGTGTGTAGAGAATATAGAAACCTTGCCTAAGCCACACCAACGGGCACGCCTACAACTGATCGACGCATTGCTGGCAAAGAATGGCAGGGCAGTAATCCAAAGCGTGACCGCCACGGAGAAGTTCACGAAGCCCGCCCGGGATGCCATCGAATCCTTACGTGCCTACATCTGGCCATCGCTGGACTACAGCGATTCTGACGAGCTGAGGAAGGTCGCGGATAAATACACCGGTTTGCGCGTGATTAGTGAGACGCATGCACCGGACCATCTAGCGTTGTCACTCAAGCATCAGCTGACCACGTTCCAAGGCCAACTGCGCGAAGCAGCGGCTGACGGCTTTGACGTGGTTTACCGGCGCCTGTGGGTCTGGCAGCTAGCTCTGCGCCAGGCAATGGCTGAATTAGGGATGCTCGACGTTGTTCAGTACACACTCACACACCGGAACAGGCGGGGAGTGCGCTAATAGCTCGCCTTAAGAATTAAGAAACCTTCCCCAAGCCCTACTTGACATAATGTACATTATCGGACAAAAGGGGAAGGAATGGCGTCTATCCTTGTTTAATCCTTCTTCACCAGGTTGAGGCGAATGTTGAGCTCGCCCTCCTCGGCAATCTTGGCCGCGACGAAGTCTGGTGTCTCCACACCGTAATCAAGGCGATCAAACGGAATGTCCGCATGCACGATGACGTGGTCACCGGTGCGTAACACTGTGAAGTCCTGGGTCACTTCATTGGTGGTTCCGCGAATAGTCAGATCACCTGTCAGCGTTACCGCGCCCGTCGTGCCATCCTCCGGCAAGGCGGAAACGTCAGCCGGCTGCGTCAGGACGAAATGCGCTTCTGGATACTTCTCTGTGTGAAGGATCTTCCTGCGCACATTAACGTCACGGCGGTCACGGTCCGTGACGATATTAGTCATATCCACGGTCACCTCGCCAGCAGTCAACGTGCCCGATTCAATGGTCATTTCACCGCTAACAGCCGTTGTGGAGCCTGATGTGGTGCGCGCATCACCCGGCAGCAATTCATCGAACGTGAAACCGGCCGAGGTGTAGTTCTTACCTTGACGGCTGAGTACCACCCAGGAACCATCCACGTCCGTTGTCGCGGGCTTGGCACCGGCCGTGTCAATGGGTTCAGTTTTAATCCCCGGCGTGGACATCAGCGCCATCACCATAGGAATAATGGCGAGCAACGCGAGAACGGTAACCGCAATGACGCCGCCAATGATGATCGGCTTGTTGTTGCGTTGCCTCTTTTCGCGGATAGCCTCGCCATCACGCTCAATATCACCCATGCTCGCACCTTCCTTAACGGATCTGTTCTAACTTCTTAGCCATGGTAACCAGCTCAGTGCACAAGGACTCAATCTCCTCAGTATCCGCACCCTCCTTGGCTGCCGTGGCAACATCTTCAGCTGCGCACCTCAGCTCAAAAAGACGGTCACGAATACTCTCCGCGCGTTGCACACCAACCCCGTCGCTCTCAAACGCTTCCAGGGTGTTTCTCGTTCTCGCCGGAAGCCCTCGGCGCGCCTCATAGGCACGCTGTTTGCAGGAGTCACCGCAATATTTTCTACGGCGCCCGCGACCTGGCGTTTGCTCAAATGGCCGACCACACCATTCGCAGTCGGAGAGCACTTCCCCACTACCGTTATCCATAGCACTCAATATCGTACCGTGACGAAATAAAGATCGCCGCATTGGCACGGAACAAACCGAGCCGAAACTGCGTTATTCAGATGAGTCGTTATACTCGTAGATCGCACGGCCTTGAGTTTAGGCCGAGACTTTGAATGAAGGGATTGGTAACGCATGGCTGACCGGGTACTCCGTGGTAGTCGCATGGGCGCAGTGAGCTACGAAACGGACCGTGACCACGACCTAGCTCCCCGCAGGATGGCCAAGTACCGCACCCCATCCGGTGAGATTTTCGAGATCCCTTTTGCCGACGATGCAGAGATTCCCGAGGAATGGCCCTGCAAGAACGGCCAAACTGGCACCCTCATGGAGGGCGAAGGGGTGGAATCCAAGCCGGTGAAGCCACCGCGCACCCACTGGGACATGCTGTGTGAGCGTCGCACGCTCGACGAACTCGACGAATTACTCGAGGAGCGTCTAGATCAGCTCCGCAAGCGCCGTCGCGCTGCGGCACGCCTGGCTAAGGAGCAGGCAGAGGGCTAAGTCGATCTGTCGGCGGGCCTGACGCTTCCGTCGATAAGCAAAAAGCAAACTACCCGGCCAGCTCGTTTGAGCCGACCGGGTATTCGCATGTGTCGAGACTTTTAGTGGCGGTTGTTCACCAGACGTCCGACTTCGTATTTGAGCAGCTTCGTGCCTTCCTCCGCCATATCCTTAGTCGTTGTGGCCATGCGGGAAAGCTTACGCGGGATTTTGTTCGCACCCAGTTCGGATAGCTGGTACTTAGCAAGGCGACCGAATTCATGGGTCAGATTGCGCACCTGCGTGGAACGGCGCTCAAAGCCCCACTTGGACACCTCAATCAGGGAGTCCTTGGCAAAACTGGCGTCCAACTTGGACTCACCCAGGGTGCGGTCCGTGAAAGTGATGGGCACTTCGCGGACATCAAAGCCTTCCTGGTCCGCCTTATCGGCGATTTGCACCTGGAAAATGTAGCCTTTGCGGGAAAGCTCATCGAAGTTAATGGACTCAAGAACTTCACGACGAAAGGCGCGGTAGCCAGCCGTCATATCCGCAACGTCAGTACCCAATGCGAGTGACACGTACATGTTGCCAGCCTTGGACAGCAAGTAGCGGTTACGAGGCCAGTTCACGGCTTCACCGCCCTCGATGTAGCGGGATCCGATGACAAGGTCCGCACCCGCATCAATAGCGGAAAGAAGGCGAGGGAATTCTTCCGGCGCGTGTGAACCATCCGCATCCATCTGACAGATGACCTGGTAATCGCGCTCCAAACCCCACTCAAAACCAGCAACGTAGGCGCCCAGCAGACCAGTCTTCTCCTGGCGGTGCAGGACATGAACCTGCTTGTCAGCCGCTGCGATCTCATCGGCCTTGACGCCGGTGCCGTCGGGCGAATTATCGTCAACAACAAGGATCTCCACTTCCGGCGTTGCTTCACGCACACGTCCGATGATGAGCGGAAGGTTTTCCAACTCGTTGTAGGTGGGGATGATCACCAGCGTTGAGTCACTGGGTTTACCAGCCACGGTTTCTCCTTATTGTTGGGTACGGTGCAGCACAGGCTGCTCATCGGTCAACCTTGAAGCATACCCCCGCCGAACCCGGAACAACGACGCGAGCATGATCACAAGCCCAAATCCTGCCAACAACCACTGAATAATCTGACCGTAACGCACCGCGATAGTGACAGAATCACGCAGAGGCAACTGCTCAATTAGATGCGCCGGCTCAAAAATCTCGGTGTGCTGGGACACCGAACCGTCCGGGTGCACGATCGCGGACACACCCGAGGTGGCAGCCACAACCACTGCTCGGTCCGTCTCAATTGCCCGCAGCCGGCTCATTGCCAATTGCTGATAGGTCATGTCTGTGAACCCGAAGGTGGCGTTGTTGGTCGGTGTGGTGAGGATCTGCGCGCCCGCCATCACAGCATCACGATAAGCCATGTCAAACGCAACTTCGTAGCAGGTGGCCACACCAACCACGTAGCCGCCCATGTTCACGGCACCATTTCCTGTACCGGGCTTAAAATCCCCGGCCTGGTCCACGAATGGGGAAAAACGTCGGAAGAAATCCCGCATGGGCATCCACTCACCGAACGGTTGCAGATACTTCTTGTGATGCTTATCCCCTGCCCCATCTACTGGGTCGAATACTACCGCCGTATTACGGTCCCCAACGTTGTCCTTGGTCAGCGTGCCCACGAGCACCGGCGCTTGGACGTCTTCGACGGCCCCCATGATGAGATCCCGCGCTTGATCATCCCGGAATGGGTTCACATCCGAGGCGTTCTCCGGCCAAAACACTAGATCCGCGTGGCGGTTCTGTGAACGTAGTTCTGCAGCGAGCTCGTGCGTACGCTGAACATGGTTGTCCAGCACTGCACGCCGCTGCGCGTTGAAATCCAGGCCCAGACGCGGAACGTTGCCCTGAACTGCCGCAACTGTGACCTCGCCGGTCGTGTGGGAGTCCTTGTTCACATTCAATCCTGCGGCAGCCCCCGCCACCAGCGGGACAATGACCAGTGCACATGCGATCAATGCCTGTGATCGTGACTGCGATCGTCCGTGCTGCCCCTTACGGGG
>NZ_JRNG01000013.1:0-74058 GCF_000759055.1 Corynebacterium tuscaniense DNF00037
ACGAGGACCCCGGTGGCAAGGGCACTGGCCACGAGAACTTCCGCGCAAGTGATCAGGGCTGGCCCACCGATCCACGCCAGGTTAGCCAGTGGTCCATTGATTTGCCCCCACGCCAATCGCACCCATGAAAAGCCGCCAAAGGGGAAGGAAGACAACGCGTATTCCACCGCCACGTACACAAAGGGGAATGCGATGAACCCGTATTTCATGCGCCCAAGCAGTGTGCCGAATATACCGGTGACAATCGAGTACAGCGCGCAAAAAATCGACAATGCCACCCACGGCAGCACACCAACGAATTCGCCCACCCACGGCAGAAGCGGGAGGTACAAGCACAGTGCATAGACAAAGCCGCTCAACGCACCGAGTTTCACACTGGGCCCTGACGCCTTGCCCCAGGGCTGAAGGGCAGCCCACAACAAAGCGATTCCAGCAATACCCGCGAAGGAGTGCCCATGCGGTTCAAAGGAAAAATACGTAAGCCCCCCGGCGAGCCCCGCGAGGACAACACGCAAGCAAGCGATCACCATAGGACGGTCCATTAGCGCGTATCCCCCGCTTCCCCGAAGTCCTCGGGGCGAGCGTCCTGGGACCACTGCTCAATCTCGTCGTGGTCAATGAACGATCCATACGTGGGTGAATACCCGCTCATAGGCGAAGAGCTGTAGAACTTCACCCCGAAATCCTCAATCTTCTTCTGCCAGCTACGAGCGAGCAACGCACGAATCAGCTCACGGGTCGGGCGGAAAACAAGCAAGACACCGCACATTGACGAGATATAGCCTGGCACAACGGATAGCCCCAAACCGGCCGCAACGAGTGCCGTGCCGCCGGCAAATTGGCCCATGCTTGTGCTCCCCATCGACGCACGCTCGACCTCAGAACGCAGAGCCAGACTGGCTGCCACTGCACCGAACGCCATCAGGATGAACAGACCAGCGAGCGCCCAACCCACACCGACGAGCTTGCTCACTCCCCAGAATGCAAGCGCTTCTATCAGGACGTAGATAGCAAAATAGGGCATGCGGTGAACACTACCGCAGACTAACTCTTTTGGAGCTGGCCGATCAACCACGTCACATCATCGTGCATCCAGATGAAAAACGGGATGAGGTGCTTGCCCACGTCGAAACGCAACAGCGGGAACAACCGGCGTGTCAGCAAGTCAATCCCCCATTCGTCGGCAAGCTTTTTCGTGGAGGCATACGGGATGATGTCATCGTGAACACTTGCCCACAGGCGCGTGTGCACACGTGGCCGACGTGAACCCAATCGCATGTTGTCCAACGCTTTACGGGTAGCAGGCAACGAGTCGATCACCTCAGACAATGAGCGCTTATCGACGATCCAGCTCGACGTGTCCTGGCGTGCTGAATGTGGCATGGCCCCCAGTACGCAACGTTTCCGGGCCAGCTCTAGGAGTTCCTGCGCCGTGTCCGTCAGCAGTGGAGCAAGCTCCGCTTCGATCTTTGGGTCCGTGGCCATTAACCCATCGAGTGCGTAGGGCAGAACGAACGAGGCCGTCTCTGACTCAACGTGATCCAGGATCGCGTCAAAGTCAGACGGCGGGGCTCCACACACCGCAGCCTTCGGTTGAATTTCCCCGGCGTACTCCGGCTCCTCCACAGCAGCTGCGACCGTGCCGCCGCCTTGGGAAAAACCGAAGAGTCCCAGGGACTCACTCCCCACGCTGAGATGGTGTGCAGCCCGCACCGCGTCATAAAGCGCATGCGCCCCAGCGACGTGATTGCAGTACAGTTGTCTCCCTGATTCCGGATCACGTGGATAGTCCGTCACCACCACGTGGCACCCCGCAGCCACGAACATGTTGATCGCGGGCTGCTCGTAGGCCGAAATGATATCGCGTGGCAGCTTGATCGACGTGAATACCGACAGCGAGTGTGAGGGGTCACAGTGCGGTGCCGTGCCTTGCGTGCCTGGTGCATGTGCGATGACGGGGCGCGGACCACTGCCCTCCCAGGGATTATTCGAGCGAATCACCAGACCGGTAGCCAGCAGCGGACGGCCCTCCGCATCCGTCGTCGAGTATTCGATGCGCCATGCGGTACCCGAGTTCATAGACGAGTTGAGGCCCATCACGCGAACCTCATCAGCGCGGATGAGCTCGCCGTTGGTCTGACCCGCTAGCCACTGCGGGTTAATGTCGGGTGCTTCCGGGTTCCGCCGGGGAGTTAGAAAGTCCAACATAAGCGGTAAAAGCGTACGGATGTACAACCCGTGCGTCCCTGATTTTCGTGTCTGCCTGCATCCCACGGCAACAACTGCGGCAACAGCCCCCAGAGCGCCCGCGATTACAGTGCGGCGAATAACGCGGTTCTTCTTCGTCGACATCGTTGGCTCCTTTAACCTTGGGTTTAACGTGGCATGTGGCGCCAGATAGGCCGCGGCACACACCGCATGATCCACGCCAAGACCTGCAGTTGTCGCGGAATCCACACCGTACGGCTGCCTTCCTTCCGCACCGCGCCAACCACAGCATCAGCCACTTGATCCGGTGTCACGGACATGGGCGCGGGCTTCATGCCCTCGGTCATCGAGCCGATGACAAAGCCCGGCCGTGCCGTAATCAGCTTCAAGGGCCCACCATGCAACCGATCGGCCAACCCCTGGCAGAAAGCATCGAGCCCAGCTTTCGTCGAGCCGTACACGTAGTTCGCGCGCCGTGCCCGCCAGCCGGCGATGGAAGAGAAAGCGAAAATCTCGCCTGCCGCCATGACATCCGTAAGCACAGTGAGCATACTCACTTGTGCGACGTAATCAATGGTGGCGATCTCCGCCGCGTGCGTTTCATCGTGCTCAGCGCGTTCCTGATCGCCCAAGATTCCAAAGGCCACAATTGCCGTGGTGATGGGTCCGCCTGCGCCGGCTTCTTCCACAACACTGCGATGCGAGGCAAGGTCCGTCGCTTCAAAAGTCAGTGCCCGAACATCGGTGGCACCAGCCTCACGCAGTCGCTTTTCGACGTCCGCGAACCCTTCCGGGTTCCTCCCCGCCAGCACGACTTTTCGGCCAGCACACATCCGGACGGCAATCTCGCCCCCGATGTCACTGGTGGCGCCGAGGAGGAGAACCGTTCCGTCGTGTGGGCTGGCGTGGTGTGTCATGCCTGCCGATTATATGGATCAGTGACTTTCACCGAGTAGGTTTTTCGGCGCCAGGTTCAATGGGCGGGCGCCATTTGCCTCAAGTACCACGATGTCCTCAATGCGCATGCCCCACTGGCCGTCGACGTAGATGCCCGGCTCGATGGAAAAGACCATTCCTTCTTGCAGGACCGTGTCGCTGCCACTGACAAGGAAAGGCGGCTCGTGGAGGGCCAATCCGATGCCGTGTCCAAGACGGTGCGAGAAATTAACGCCATAGCCCGCCTGGTTAATGCGTCCACGCGCCACTGCATCTAGTTCACCAGCGGTCATGCCGGGACGTGCCGTCGATAATGCTTCCAACTGCGCTGCCCGCAGCTCCTCATAGGCCGCGAGGACAGCACGGTCTGGCATGGACTCCACCGCGTAGGTACGCGTGCAATCGGAATGGTAGCCACTGGCCAGAGAACCACCGATGTCCACCACCACGGGCTCACCCGACTGCAGCACCCGATCAGAGAAGTCATGGTGCGGGTTGGCACCGTTGGGGCCGGAGCCGACGATGACAAAGTCGACAGTGGCGTGTTCCTTCAGAATGAGCTGTGCAATCTCGTCGGCCACGTCACGTTCGGTGCTCCCCGCGACGAGGAGGTCCGGCACGGCAGCATGAACCGCGTCGATAGCATGCGCAGCCTTTTCCAGCTCGGCGATTTCCTCTGGTTCTTTCACCGCGAAGACATCGCTCAGCACATCATTGGCAAGAACCGTCTCCCCTATCTCCCCCGCCATCTGCAAACGCAGTACATGATCAGCAGTGAGCGAAGAACCCAATGCCACCGGGCGATCCGCAAGCACATCAGCGATGCGATCGTATGGTTCGTTGCCATCGCGCCAGGTCTCCACCACGACACCGGGGATGTCACCTACCTCCGCCACAGCGGACGCATCAGTCGCCGGCGCGAAGAGTCGGGCATAGCCCACGGGTGGCACGACCAAAGCAGTAAGCCTCTCGTGGGAGGTGGACCACGAGCCGGTGAGATACGCGAGCTCCGCGCCGGCACCGATGATGGCACCGCTGAGACCTGAATCAGCAATGCGTTTCTGAAGGGTGCCTATCCGGCGGGCGTAGGTATCAAGCATCATGCCCGCCATCGTAAAACGCTGACGCGTTGAAGGGCACGTTAGTTGCCAATAGCAACCACGCCACGACGAATCGCGTCGACTGCCTTGCGGGCATTCTGCTTGATCTCCTCGGAGTAGCCGGTGCGCACGATCTGCTCCAATAGATCGATGACTTGGCGGCACCATCGGACAAAATCACCCGGGGTGAGCTCCGCACCCGATTCCGCGGCTGCCGCCAGCGCGTAGCCCAAAGGCGCGCCCGCGCACCACTGGTGGATGGACAAGGCAAAGCTGGGGTCCGGAATATTGGTCAGTGGCAGACGGTGGCGCTGCTCATCACTGGTCAGCTCCCCGTGGATCCGGTTGGTCGCGTTCATGGCATCCGCCATGCGGTCGGTCGCAGCCTCCGGGTACCCACCGGTTGTCTTGCGGTTCTCAAACACGCACATGGAGGCCACGCCAGCGAGTTCCGCCGGGTCGAGCTCATCCCAGATCCCGCGTTTGAGGCACTGCGCGACCAGCAAGTCGGACACGTTGTGGATGCGCGCGAGGCGCTCGCCCTCCTCGGTGACGGTTGGCTCGCCATCGATGATCTCCACATAATCCATCTCAGTGAGCAGCCCAATGATGCGCTCAAAGGTCTTGCCCAAGGTATCGGTCTGCGCGTTCACATTCGTTTGGGTTGCAGCCAAAGCGCATTCTTCGCGCACGATCTCCTCACCAATCCGGGCCAACCGCTCACGTTCCGCTGGGGGCCAGGAGTGGACGGGGTGGCTGCGGATTGCGTCGCGAAGCTCAAGCATGCGTTTCGACGGTCGCACGCGTGCCTGCGTTTTCAGCTTCTTCGGCGCCTTGAAGCGACCGCGGTTGAGCTCTTGGACAACCTTGCGGGTGTGTTTGCGTGGCTTGTGCGCGATATCGCGTGGCACCTTGATCGAGCCGACGACAACCGGTGCGTTAGCAAAGGCCGCGGCATCAATACGGCCGGACCAGCCCCGTTCCGTGGTGATCCACGGCCGCGGATCGTCTTTCCGTCCAGCAGGCGCAACCACGGCGGCGAGCTCTGGACGGCGCTTCGACGGTAATGCGATGACATCACCAATCTGAAGGCGCCCGAGCACGCGTTGAACCTCCTTGTTGCGCTCTGTCAAGGAGTTCTTCTTGGAACGCTTCTCCTCCTCGGAAAGATCGCGCCGCAAGCGGGTGTACCCGACGAGCTCGGCTGCATAATCATCGCTTTCATCGAAACCGAGCTCTGCGATCTCCGCGTTGAGTGTGGTGCGGAGTGACTCGATCTTGTTCCTCTTCCGTTCGATGTTGCGGACTTCACCGACGACACTGCGGTCAGTCTGGAACTGCGCGAACGATTTCTCAATCAGCCGGATCGATGCTTCAAAGCCGTTCATCTGCAGCATGTTGATGGCCATGTTGTAGCCCGGCGTGAACAGCGAGATGAGCGGGTACGTGCGCGTCGAAGCAAGCCCAGCCACCGCACGCGGGTCCATCGCGGGCGACCACTGCACCACCGCGTTACCAATCGTGTCAATGCCACGACGGCCCGCACGACCGGTGAGCTGCGTGTACTGGCCGGGTGTCAGATCAACGTGTGCATCGCCGTTGAATTTGACCAGCTTCTCCAAGACCACGGTGCGCGCTGGCATGTTGATACCCAGCGCCAAGGTCTCCGTGGCAAAGACAACACGCACGAGCCCCTGCACGAAAAGCTTTTCGACGATGTGTTTAAACGCCGGCAACAACCCCGCATGGTGCGCGGCGAAACCCCTTGACCACGCTGTGCGCAGCTGGCGGAAGTTGAGAACCTCAAGGTCCTCTTCCGGGATTCCCTCGACTCCTTCATCCGTAATTTGCTTGATCAGTTCTGCTTCCTCCGGAGTGGTCAGTTCCTTACGCGAGCGCAGGCATTGGAAAAGAGCGCCGTCACAACCCGCGCGGGAGAAGATGAACACGATGGCAGGCAGCATGTCCCGGCCTTTGAGGGACTCCACGACCTCCGGCCTCCCAACAGGGCGGACACGATCCTGTGGTCGCTGGTAACCACTGCGGCCACCACCACCGGAACGGGAACGGAAACCGCGCCCCTCACGGAAATCATCGCGCCCTTCGTTGGCAGCGCCGGATTCCAAGCGCTCAATGGTGCGCTCTAGATCCTTGTTCACCTGCCCGTCGGTGCCTGGTTCAAACAGCGGGAGGATCTTGCGTTGCACCATCATGAACTGATTGAGCGGCACGGGGCGCTTCTCCGAGACGATCACGGCTGTATCACCACGGACCTCACCCAACCATTCGCCGAATTCCTCCGAGTTGGACACCGTGGCGGACAAACCAATGATGCGAACGGATTCATCGAGGTTCAGGATGATCTCTTCCCACACCGCTCCCCTGTCGCGGTCCGCCAGGTAGTGGATCTCATCCATCACCACGTGCGAAAGACGATCAAGCGCCGGCGATTCGGCATAGATCATGTTGCGCAAGACTTCCGTGGTCATGATCACGATCTCAGCATTGCCGTTGATGCTTGTATCGCCGGTGAGAAGACCCACTGCATCTTCGCCATGCTCATCGACGAGGTCGTGGTACTTCTGGTTGCTCAGCGCCTTAATCGGCGTGGTGTAAAAACACTTTGTCCCTCTTGAGAGGGCCAAAGAAACTGCGAATTCACCGACAACGGTTTTGCCCGAGCCCGTCGGGGCGCACACGAGCACCCCACGATCATCTTCTACTGCTTGGCAGGCCTCCACCTGAAAATCGTCGAGGGGGAAGCTCTTGGTGGCACGAAACTCGTCAAGATGCGAAGAAAATGGGCCAGATTCCATGCCCTCCACCCTACGTGGTAGTGGCTAGAGAACGTCGTCGAAGTAGCCGGGGGTGTCCGTTGCGTTATTGATGTCCTGTGGTCGCGCAGGAGGTGGGACCGGTGTAGGTGCCTGCGGTGCCGAGGAAGCGCGAACCGGCCCCGACGGTCCGCCGACCGAGGTTGCTGCACCCACGGGTGTTGGCGCGGCAATCGGCCCGGATGCTTCATCGTCCGCCAGATCGCCCCACTCGTTCTTCTTGGAACGACGCTTGTCATGGATGCGGCAGAACTGGAAGGCCATTTCCACCAGGAAGCACAGTGAGAGTGCCAGCACGATCATGGAGAACGGGTCCTGGCCTGGTGTCATGAACGCCGCGAAGATGAAGAGGATAACGATGATGATGCGGCGCTTGTCCTGCACCTGCTCGTACTGCAAAAACCCAGCAAGGTTGAGCATGATGATGAGCAGGGGCACCTCGAAGCTCACGCCAAAGATGACAATGAGTGCTAGAACAAACTTGTAGTACTCGCCACCTGAGAGCGCACCCACCTGGTACTCACGACCGATGGACATGAGCACGTAGAGCCCCTGGTCAACAATGAAGTAAGCAAGCACGGCACCAGCGACAAAGAGTGTCACCGCGCAAGTAACGAAGGAGAGTGTCCACCGGCGCTCATTCTTCAGCAAGCCTGGAGTGATAAAGCCCCAGATTTGCAGCAGCCACACTGGCGAGGAAACCACGAGCCCCGCGAGGAAGCCAACCTTCAGGCGCAGCATGAACATCTCAAACGGCGAGGTTGCAATAAGGCGACATGAGCCGTCCGAGGTGAGGTCAGCGCGCAACTCCACCGGCAGCGAACAGTACGGCCGGCGGATGATTTCTCCCAGGGGCAAGATGTTGCCGGGCGCCCACTGGTACCAAATGAACCCGAGCACGGTGCCCGCCACAACGGCGAACAAGGAGATCAGCACCCGGCGACGCAGCTCCTGCAAGTGCTCAACGAGGGACATAGATCCCTCGGGGTTATTCCGCCTCCGCCGCCACTTTTTCTGCGGGGACGCGGTGGATGGAGATGTCACGGATTAATTAGCCGGGTTGTTCCGCTGGTTTTCCGGACGATCCCAGAAGCCTTGCTCAGCAGAAGACTGGGCAGCCGTGCTGCCGGAGTTCCCACTGGTGATCTCACGGGGCTGTGCCGGAGCCTGATTCTGGTTGGTTTGCACCTCGTCGTTCTGCATCTCCTTGACCTCAGACTTGAAGATGCGTGCGGAACGACCAACGGAGCGAGCCAAGTCCGGCAACTTCGCAGAGCCGAACAGGAGGAGAATGACAAAGATGATTAGGAGGATCTCCATGGGGCCGAGATTTGGCATCGGATTTCCTTTCACACAGTGGGGCGAACTATCCCGTCAAGCATAACGCTCAAGGCCAGCTTTTCCACGACCGGCGAGTTTCTCAGCGATATGCGTTGGCTCGGTGACCGCCACACGATCGGCCTGGCTAAGACAAAAACGCACCAGCCAATCGTCGCTGCCGTACGGCATTGAGGCCACGACCCAACCACGATCACGCTCCTCGTGCAGCTCGATCTGCCAGAAATCTGCCAGCCAGGTTGCTTCCGGGTGGATACGAAGCGTAGCTACTTTCGCGTCACCGAAACCAAAAGGATCGGTGGCGTCGTATATGGGTGAGCCGAGGGTGGAGGAGGCGGGCACGGGATCGTCGATAAGCACTGCTTCTTTAATACGATCGACACGGAAGGTTTTCGCAGTGCCCTCTTCGACCGCTGAAAGGTAGGTGTTGCCATCGCGGTGGAAGATTCCCACCGGAGCAACTTCGCGGAAGCGCGTTGTGTCTGATGTGGCCGAATAGTAGTTCAGACGCAACATCCGGCGCTGAGCTAATGCTTCGGAGATCGTCCCCAGTGCGCCGGGGGTATCGGGGTGCTGCGCATCCGAGACACCAGCATCACTCATAACATCGCGGATCTTCTGTGCTGCCGAGGTCACCGCCGAGTGATCGATGAGCCCCGGCATTGTCTCCAGCGACTCAAGGGTCAGCAGCAACGCATTCGCCTCCGTGGGAGTCAGGCGTAAAGGTGCATTCATTCCCTGGTCATCGATGACCGTGACGCCAGTCCACTCCGGTGCCAGGTCGATCAGTTCCTCAGGGCGCTTGCCCACACCGGACAGCATGAGACGCTGAAAATCTTCCATCACGTCCGTGTGCGAGTATCCGAGGTCGCGGGCAATCTCCATCGGCGTCGCATTCGGGTGCTTGTGCAGGTACGGCAGGAGGTTGAGTGTACGAACGAGGTGAGTGATTTTCTCTGGACTGTCTTTCTTCATCACTACTCCTCCCCACCTTGGGCTGCTGCTCGCAGCAGCCCAATCACGCTCTCACGAACATCCACTGGCTCCTGCACCACCGCATGTGGGGCGTAACTGGCCACGGTGCGCACGAGCCAATCTCGTTCAACCGCTGTGAACACCAGGGCTCCATCAGCACGCAGATCACCGGCTGCCACCAATTCGGTGCACGTGCCAGGGTCGATGCTCACCACTGCATCGACCACTGGGCCACGCAGCGATTCTTCAACCACTTGTTGCAGCGGCTTGTCCGCCGCAATGAACTCGTGGGCCTGAACCTTGCGGATGTTGGAGACCCGGACCGCACGGAAACTCCGCGGCGCTTGGCGCTCAACGTCATAGCCCACGACGTATGCGCGGTTGTTCAGTGCAACGATCCCCCATGGATCCATCGTCCGCGCTTGCACATCCGCCGTGGGTGAGGGCTTGTAATCGAAACGCATTCTGGTTTTGGCACGGGCACAGGCAGTGACCGCCGCCACAATGTCTGTATCCAGACGCGAAATATCGTTGTCGAGCGCGGCAATAGGCACCTCATCGAACGTGCGCGTGGCGCCCGCAGCAGCGATCTTCGTCCAACCGGAACGTGCGAAAGCGCCGAGGCTCCCCTGTTTACCAAGGTCTCCAGCAAGACCCAGGACGAATGCCTCTTCATCGGTGAAGGAAATCGGCGGCAGCTCGTACGCGTCCTTGTTCACCCACACCAGGCCGTTTTCCGCACGTGCGGGCACTCCAGCGCGCTTCAACGACACAACGTCACGTGCGATGAGGCGCTTGAAGGCCACGTCGGTTCGGTTCTCATACCCTTCAACATTGTTGCGTACCCACTCGTACTCGCGTGGGCGATGAGAACCCAGAAGCGCGAAAGTGAGGTTGGTCAGCCGCTGAATGGCGGCATCCGCATTCGGGTGCACAATGTTGGAGGGTTTAGCCACGGATTCCCCCTAGTGGCGCGTCGAGTTCATCCGCATGCTCACGCATGTATTCCAGCAAATCATCCACGCGGGCATCCGTCACGGCGAATGGATCCTGCAGGTCCACTGTCTGCGGCACAGGACGATCAACCTTGAGGTGAACCCAGTCCACGGTGTGGTGGGCACCGAGCGCACGCGCCTCCTTGAGGAAGAGCGCGCGCAGATGCGCACGGGTTGTTTCCGGGGCGGTGTGCGCGGCGGCCGCGATCGCTTGATCGGTTGTCCACCGCTTGACCAAGCCTTTGCGCTCCAGCAAGTAGAACAGCCCGCGCTCACGGTTGATGTCGTGGTAGGCCAAATCAATCTGCGCCAGCTTCGGGTGGGACCAATCCCCGCCCAAACGAGCACGGTAGCGCTCCAGAAGGTTGCGTTTGATCACCCAGTCAATCTCAGTGCTCACCGGCTCAAAGTCTTGCTTTTCGACGGCCGTGAGTACCCGCCCCCACAACTCAAGGACACGGCGCAGCTCCTCAACCGGCGTGCCTTCATCGGGGCGTTGCTCCAACCAGCGGGTTGCTGCCTCGTACACGCCTCGCTGAACCTCCAGCGCAGTCACCGTGGAGCCATCTTTGAGCACCAACGGTGTTTGCCCGGTGGGATCGGCAGCGATCTCCTTGATGTGCTTGATCGGCTCAGCGACGTCGAAAGCCGGAATATCCCAATCGGCCTCGAGCATTTCAATGACCAGCTGTGTGGAACCCACCTTGAGCGCAAAAGATGGCTCAGCCATGTTGGAATCCCCCACGATGACGTGCATGCGCCGGAATCGGCGAGAATCTCCATGTGGTTCATCACGGGTATTGATGATGGGGCGTGTACGTGTCGTCGCTGAGGACACTCCCTCCCACACCTGATCGGCGCGCTGGGAAATAACAAACTGGCCGTTCTTGATCATTCCCGCGCCGCACAACAACTGGCGCGTGATCAAAAACGGCAGCAGGCGCTTGCCAAAGTGTTTCAGCGACAACCCACGGCTGATCAGGTAGTTCTCGTGCGTGCCGTAGGAGTTGCCGGCGGAGTCCACATTGTTCTTGAGCATGTAGACATCTCCACCGATGCCCTCATTCGCCAGAGTCTCCTCCGCTTGGGCAGCCAGATCGTTGAACAGCAGCTCACCAGCCTTGTCGTGGTTGAGTAGCTGGGTCAGCGAGTCGCATTCAGCGGTGGCGTACTCCGGGTGCGCACCGACGTCGAGGTACAACCGCGCGGCATTATCTGTAAAGACATTCGTGCTTTTGTACTGGGCCACGACGGGTTTGAACAGGTAACGCGCGATTTCCTCGGGCCCGAGAACCGCGGAGCCATCGCGCATAGCGGTGATCCCAAACTCGGTTTCCACACCCATGATGCGGCGTGGGTAGACAACGGGATGATCAGCCACTACTGGCCACCTTTTTGCACGTAAGAACGCACAAATTCCTCAGCGTTGTTGTCCAGTAGCGAATCAATCTCATCCAACAGATCGTCGGTACCGGCGGTGTTGACAGTGACCTGGCCGGCGTCCTGTGCGTCGCCGTCGTCCTCAGATCCTCCGGAATGCTTCGTAATGTGCTCTTGAGCCATGTTCTCTACCCTACTTCGCCTGTGTGCCGAGGGCAGCGACAATCTCATCTGCCGTATCGGCCGTGTCCAAAATGCGTGCCACGTCATCCTTCGTGAATTTGTCCACCGCAGCAATGGAGATCGTCCGTGGCCCCTGTGTCGTATCAAATTGAATGGTCTGCCAGCTGGAAGACAGCACGTCCGCACCAAACTTCGCTGCCACACGTCCGCGCAAGTAGGCGCGGGAATCCTCCGGCGGATTCGCCGCAGCATGCGCGATCTCCTCAGCGCTCACCAGCGTGCGCATCCGGCCGGCCCGCACGAGTGCGTGATACAGCGAGGTCTGCGGATCAATGTCCGCGTACTGCAAGTCCACTGCCTTCAACTTCGCATCGCCCAAGCCCACTCCGCGTTGGATGAACCCATTGATGAGCGTGTACTTCGCCACCCAATCAAGACGATCCGCTGTGCTCAGTGGGTCACGCTCCAGATCATCGAGGATCTCGCCCCACAAGGCATGCACTTGCTTATCCGCGTCCGTTTCCGCCACCACATGATCCCGATACGCCCGCTGGAGGGCGATGGCGGTGGTGGATGAGCCGTCGATAAGCGTCAATTCGTGCGTGAAGTTCAAGTCCCGCGAGACTGCCTTGAGTTCTGCGACCGGGTCCTTAAGGCGCAGATCGCTGAAGTCAACGCCCTGTTCAATCGCATCAAGCACGAGTTTCGTGGTGCCGAGCTTGAGCAGATTCGCGTACTGCGACATGTTCGCATCGCCCACGATGACGTGGAGGCGCCCAAATTGCGTGGCATCTGCGTGGGGCTCATCGCGGGTGTTGATGATGCCGCGGTTAAGAGTGGTTTCCAGCGAGACCTCCTGGAAGAAATAATCTGCACGCTGGGAGATCTGAAAACCATCCTCCTCCCCGGCTTCCCCCAAACCCATGCGGCCCGCGCCGGTGAAGATCTGGCGGGTAACAAAGAACGGGATAAGGCCCTGCGTGATCGCATCGAACGGCGTTGAACGCGAGTACTGGTAATTCTCGTGCGAGCCGTAGGATGCGCCCTTGCCGTCAACGTTGTTCTTGTACAGCTTCACCGGTGGGCACGGATCGTGCCCATGAAGGACGGAGACTCCTTCTTCGTAGAGCTCTTTCACGCGCGCGGCTGCTTGGCCCAGAACGATGTCGCCGGCTGCGTCATAGACCATCGCACTGAACGCATCGGACACCTCGGGGCTTGAGTACTCCGGGTGCGCGTGGTCGACGTAGAATCGCGCCCCGTTCTCAGTGACCACATTGGCCACACCCAGCGCATCCGGCGCGACGATGGGAACCGTTTGGTAGCGCTTCAGGTCAAACCCGCGCGAATCCTTCAGCGGGTGTTCATCCTGGTAATCCCAGCGGGCACGAGCCGCCGTGTGCATCGCCGCATACGCCACCACCAAGTGGGTGGAGCTGACAATCGGACTCAAACCCGGCTGGGCGGGGGTGGTGATGCCGTATTCGGTCTCTGTGCCCATGAAACGCGTCATGGGTGTTCAGCTTAATAGCCCCTGATACGTTCAGAGACTCCAGTACAGTGCTGCGATTTACCAGCCGCGCTCCGCAAGACGGTGCGGTGCCGGCAGGTCAGCCACGTTGATGCCCACCATGGCCTCACCGAGTCCACGGGAAACCTCCGCAACGGTGGCAATGTCTTGCCAGTTCTGCGTTGCCTTCACCACAGCAGCAGCGCGTGCCTCAGGGTTGCCGGATTTGAAGATGCCGGAGCCAACGAACACACCGTCCGCGCCGAGTTCCATCATCAGCGCTGCGTCAGCCGGGGTGGCCACGCCACCAGCTACAAAGAGCGGAACCGGCAACTTGCCATTCTCAGCCACGTAGGCAACGAGCTCATACGGCGCCTGCAGTTCCTTGGCGGCCACGTACAGCTCATCGCGGTTGGAGTTCCAGATGGACTGCAACTTGGCAATCTCGCCCTTGATGGTGCGCAGGTGCTTAGTTGCCTCGGACACGTCACCGGTACCCGCCTCACCCTTGGAGCGGATCATGGCTGCGCCCTCATTCACGCGACGAAGAGCTTCACCTAGGTTGGTTGCACCGCACACGAACGGCACGGTGAAGCCGCGCTTATCAATGTGGTTGACGTAGTCCGCCGGGCTGAGCACCTCAGACTCATCGACGTAGTGCACGCCAAGGTGCTCCAGGATCTTGGCCTCCACCGAGTGACCGATACGCGCCTTTGCCATGACCGGGATGTCCACGGCCGCCAGGATGCCCTCAATGAGGTCCGGGTCAGACATACGAGCAACGCCACCCTGAGCGCGAATGTCAGCTGGCACACGCTCAAGCGCCATGACGGCAACCGCGCCAGCATCGGCGGCGATCTTTGCCTGTTCAGGGGTGACCACATCCATGATCACGCCACCCTTGAAGGTATCGGTCAGTTCAGCTTTGGAGAGATTGGTAGTGAAAGTCATGGTGCCAGTCTGACCCACCAACTGGTAGATTCCTAGTGCCAGTTCTATTTAGATTCTTTGGACCAGTATGCTTATCGACGTCTCCCGCGCCCTCCCCATCCCCCTCCCCGCGCAAGTGGCCACGGCCATCCGGACGGCTATCACTAACGGGACTCTGCAGCCAGGGGACGAGGTGCCCTCGACACGGGAGTTGGCAAAACTGGCGGGGATTTCGCGCGGGAGTGTGGTCACGGCTTACGACCAGCTCATTAGCGAAGGCTATCTGCTCGCATCGCAGGGGTCCCCAACGCACGTGCACCCCGGTCTGCCAGCCGGGATCCCAGGTGCGGCGAAAGAACTGACTTTTCGACCAAAGATTGAACCGGCGCAAAAAACCATTTCGTTGAAGCCGTCATCGGGACATGCCGGTGGGGTCCGGCCCGCCGCATGGCGCCAAGCGTGGCGGGAGGCTGCTGCGGAACCAAACATCGTCATCGACCCCGTCGGACAGCCTGAACTGCGCCGTGCGATCGCCGAACATCTTCGCCTCGCCCGCGGCCTGACCGTGAGTGAGGACCAGATCGTCATCACCGGCGGTTCACGTGAGGGCCTGCTGCTCATCCTACTCACCCTCGCGCAGCGTCACGGCCAGTTGCGGGTCGGAGTCGAGGACCCTGGCCACCCCGGCCTGCGCCGCGTTCTCCCGACTGTGGGACACGAAGCGGTGCCGTGCACAGTCGACGAGTCCGGCGTGAACGTAGCCCTTTTGCCCCAAAAATTGGATGCTGTACTGGTCACCCCCGCCTACCAACACCCCCTAGGAGCGTCGATGCCTGCCGGACGCCGCTCCGAACTCCTCGCGTGGGCAGCAGAGACCGGCACTGTCCTTATCGAGGATGACTTCAACGCGGAGCTGCGCTATCGGCTCGCACCACAGCCACCCCTGGCAGCGCTGAGCACGGCGGCAGATGTCTTCATCCTCGGAACCTTCTCTACATTACTCAGCCGTAACCTTTCAGCCGGCTACGTTGTCACTCCCCCGTCCTTCGCCGAAGCTGTGCGCGAAACGCGGAAGGTCCTGGGCATGCCGGTGTCTGCTGTGACTCAATTAGCGGTCGCGCACCTGCTGCAGAACGGACACGTCCGCCGAAACACGAAGGCCGTGCGGAACAGGCTGAGCAAACGGCGAGCGATCATCCAAGCTGACCTGGTTCCGGTACTCGAGGCCCGCGGCGCACATGTGAAGGAAATGGCGGAATCCAACGGGGTCGACCTGGCATTGACGTTCGTCTCCCCTGCCCACCGCGACGCGTTCGTCGCAGACCTCCGGACGGCAGGGATCGAATGCGGGCGCTTGGAGTCCCTGTGGTCTGGGCAGGAACAGCGGCCCGAGGGCATCATCATGAGTTTCGCGCATTTGTCCGACCAGGATTTCGATGCTGCTCTTCAAACACTCTGCATTTCCCCCTCCAGCAGCAGCTAGTCACATCCCACTATTGGGGTACATTGAGCATCATGAGCTCGCCGACACAACAGAAAGAGCTGGGTAGGCTCATCGCGCTCAGGGACGTGGAGATCCTACGAGATAACCCTGAACCAGAAGCCGACCTTATAGTCGACTGGGTGAGACGAAACGTGGTGCTGGAGGACTGACATCCGGTCCCGGGCGGTCCTGAGCTGTCAAAGCACTTCTGCCGCCACAACGCGTTTGCCGGTGCGGCCAGTAATACGCGCCCACTCGTCCGGGTTGGACACGTTGGGCATGTCCTCGCTTTCGTCCTGCTCGGCGCGCACAGCGGCACGGAGGTGCTCGGCCGTCACACCAGATCCCTGCCCGGCAATCTCATCCTTGATGGCCAGCTTCTTCGCGCGGTCCACCACGTTCGCAATCATGGCGCCGGAGACGAAGTCGGAGTAGTGGAGGGTTTCCTGGGAGCCGTCGATAAGCGTGAGCTTCACGAAAGGTCGCGGTGCGTAGAGCGTATCCACGGCCACCTGAATGAGCTCGTCGACGTTCCCGTCGTGTGGGACGTCCTGGGTGAGGTAGCGCGCAAAGATATCCCTTGCTTCGGCGCGGTCAGGCCTGTCGACGCGGATCTTGATGTCTAGGCGGCCCGGGCGAAGGATGGCCGGATCGATAAGTTCCTCGCGGTTGGTCGCACCGATGACGATGACGTTGGCGATATCCTCCACGCCGTCAATCTCCGTGAGGAGCTGGGGCACAACGGTTGTTTCCATATCCGAGGAAACACCGGAGCCGCGGGTGCGGAAGATGGATTCCATCTCATCGAAAAAGATGATTACCGGGCGACCTTCGGATGCGAGTTCCCTGGCACGTTCGAAGATGAGGCGGATGCGGCGCTCTGTTTCGCCGACGTACTTGTTCAACAGCTCAGGGCCCTTGACGTTGAGAAAGTGCGCCTTGCCACCATCCCCGATGCGGGAGGACAACGAGTTTGCTACCGCCTTGGCAATAAGCGTCTTGCCACACCCCGGCGGGCCATACAGCAGCACGCCTTTCGGCGGCTTGAGGTCATAGGCCTTGTACAGATCCGGGTGCGCAAATGGTAACTCCACGGAATCACGGATCGTCTCAATCTGAGAGTGCAAGCCACCGATGTCGTCGTAAGTAACATCGGGGACTTCCTCGAGCGAGAGCTGGTTGACTTCCGTTTTTGGGATGCGCTCAAATGCGTAGCCGGACTTGTAGTCGAGCAGCACCGTGTCACCGGCACGGGCAGTTTTCTGCAGCTTTTCCGTCAGGTGCACCACCTGCTCCGCGCCCTGCATGTCGGAGACAATCGCACGGTCAAAACCGATCTTCTCCGACACAGTAGCCAGCTGCCCCACGCGAGTGAAACCGCAGGCTTCCACCACAACGGAGCCTTCACCCAAGCGGACGAGGCCACCGATGAGCAACGATCCTGGCTCCACGTTCGGGGACACCTTCAAACGCATCCGGCGCCCGGAGGTGAACACCTCTGCTTCCTGGCCACGACGTGCCGGGCCCAAGTAAATCCCGTACGTAGATGCCGGTTCGCCAAGTGCCTCCACCTGTGCTGCTAGATCCTTGAGCTTGTCACGCGATGTCTTAAGCAGCTCAGCCAGCTGCTTATTGCGCGCGCCCAAGGCTTGGTTCTGAATCTTCAGTTCCCGGAGGTCAGCTACAGGATCGGTCATGCTGTTTAGCTTATCGCCTTGGTTTAACGGCGAGCCTTGCGTTGTGGCCGGGGCGGAGTGACACCATCGGCCAAACGGCGGGTCCACACCAAAAAGGCGGTATGCGCATTCATGCGGTGCTCCGGGCGGGTGGCCAGGCCCTCAACCTTCCACTCGCGCAGCAGGGTTTCCCAGGAGCGCGGCTCGGTGAAGCATTGAGCAGCGCGGATACCCTCCACGATGTTCATCAGCTGCGGCACGGTGGCCACGTACGTCATGAACACGCCACCGGGGATGAGCACGTTTTTCACGGTCTCAATGAAGTGCCAGGGCTCCACCATGTCCAGGATCACGCGGTCAACGGGGCCACCAAGATCTTCCTTGGTGACCTCCCCAAAGTCCCCCAAACGCGGGGTCCACCACTCCGGCTTCCCACCGAAGTATTCCTCCACGTTGTCACGCGCAAACTGCAGGTGGTCATCGCGGATCTCGTAGGAAAAAACATGGCCTTGCGGTCCCACGGCACGCAGGAGCGACATGGTCAGCGCACCCGACCCAGCGCCTGCTTCCAGCACGCGAGCGCCCATGAAAATATCGCCCTCAACGAGGATCTGGCCCGCATCCTTCGGATAAATCACCGCGGCACCACGTGGCATGGACAACACGTGATCCACGAGCAGGTGACGGAAGCACAGATAGTCCGACCCCATGGAGGACCGCACGACTGAGCCTTCATCGGCACCAATGATGTCGTCATGGGCAATCGCACCCTTGTGGGTGTGGTAGTTCGCGCCCGGCACGAGCTCAATGGTGAAGTGACGGCGCTTCGCGTCAGTCAGCTGCACTTTATCGCCGGGGCGGAAGGGGCCGGAGTACATGGTTCTCCTTGTATTCGGGTTTAATCCAGGGGTCTTTATGCGCCAACAAAGTATGCCGTAAGAGCATCAGCGAACCATAGTTGGTCTTGCACACCGGCGAGTTCACGCGCAGAGTGCATGGACAACAGTGGAATGCCCACGTCCACGGTAGGAATGCCCAAGCGTGTGGAAGCAATCGGCCCGATCGTAGATCCGCACGGAACAGAGTTACGCCCCACGAAAGTTTGCACAGGCACGTCCGCAGCACGCGCAGCACGAATCCACGCAGCTTCTGTCACCGCATCGGAGGCATATCGCTGGTTCGCGTTGATCTTCAGCACCGGTCCACGGTTCATCAGCGGACGGTGCGTCGGATCATGTTTGCCCGGATAGTTTGGGTGCACCGCGTGCGCCGCGTCCGCGGAGATCATCGTGGACTGCCGGAAGACGTCAAGAGGCTGGCCCGTACTCTCCGCGAGCGTGGTGAGCACGCGTTCAAGCAGCGGCCCGCCCGCACCAGTCACGGAGGCCGAGCCGACCTCCTCATGATTAAAGGAAGCCAGCACGAGCACATGCTCCGGCTTCTCTTTCACAGCACGCACAAGCGCGCTTATCGACGCCCACAGGCTCGACACATTGTCCAACCTCCCAGCCGCCAGCATGTCCCCAACGACCTCAGGCTTCTGTGCATCAGCACTAATGAGCTCGTGGGCCACGATTTCATCCACCGCTACCCCAGCGGACCCCGCCACGATGTCCATGATCGGTGAATCCACCATCATGATCGGCTGGGTATGCACTTGGCGGTCGATCTCCGGCGCATCACCACGGTAAAGGTGAATGGCCAGGTTCGGTACACGCGCGACCGGGCCAGTATCGGCCAAGCGCGTGGAACCATCCAGCAACGCGACACGGCCAGCGAAGCGCAACTCCCGGTCGAACCAGGAGGACAAGATCGGACCACCATAGACTTCTACCGCCACTTGGCGGGCACCTTCGCGCTCCACGTCCGGCTGGGGTTTGAGCATCAATCCTGGCGAGTCCGTGTGGGAGCCGACGATGCGGAAGCCCGGCTTGGGGTTCTCGGGGATCCACCAGGCGATGACGGCTCCGCCGTCGATAAGCACATGCCCTCCTGGTGAGGTAGCAGTGTCTTCGGTGAAGCCTGCGGCGACAAGCGCATCGCGTGTATTCGCGGCGGCGTGGAAGGCGCTGGGGCTGGCGGTGATGAACTCAGTGAAAGCGCTGATCTGGTGAGCAACTGGCATACCCACCACTCTAGGATGAAGGGCAATATGACTCCACGACCGCTCGCATTATCCCCGTCCCGTGCCAATGACTATCAGCAGTGCCCCCTGAAATATCGCCTCCGCGCCATTGATCGGCTTCCGGAGCCCAAGACGGAGGCGCAGGTCAAGGGCAACCTCGTTCACGCTGTGCTCGAGGAAATGCACGCGTGGCCCCGTGAACAGCGCACGTACCCAGCGGCGGTGAAGCAGATCAAGCCTTCGTGGGCTGCGATGTTGGAGAAGGACTCCACTCAGGCGGAACCGATCGAGGATGAGCACCAGCTTTTCGTGGATGCGCGCACGCTTCTACGCGGCTACTTTGAGATGGAAAACCCGCTCGGATTCGATTCGCATGAGCAGGAAATGTACGTGGACACCGTACTGCCCAACGGCGTGCCGGTACGTGGGTTCATTGACCGCGTGGATATCGCACCGACGGGTGAGGTGCGCGTAGTGGACTACAAAACCGGTAAGAAACCCTCCCCGCGTTTCTCCGCTGAGGCACAGTTCCAAATGCGGTTCTACGCGCTGGTGTATTGGCGCTTGTTTGGCACGATCCCCCACCAACTCCGTCTGATGTACCTCAAGGTGATGGACTCCATGTTCCTGGCGCCCTCCCGCGAAGAGCTCGAGTACTTCGAGCGCGATCTAGGTGACCTGTGGGCCAAGATCGAAGCCGACGGCACATCCGGCAACTTCCGCCCGAAGAAATCCAAGCTCTGCGACTGGTGTGCCTTCCAGTCACTGTGCCCCGAGTTCGGTGGCACCCCGCCGAGCTACCCAGGCTGGCCGGGTAGCACCGCGGATGCCGTCACGAATGATCGCGACAGGGCTTAGAACAGCCCGCTGATCTTGCCGTCGCCGTCTACGTCAATGTTGTTAGCGGCAGGCACCTTGGGCAGACCCGGCATGGTCATCACATCGCCGGTGAGCGCCACAACGAAACCCGCACCCGTGCGCGGGATGAGCTTGCGCACATGCAGGGTGTGCCCGGTCGGCGCACCCAGCTGAGCCGGATCATCGGAGAAGCTGTACTGCGTCTTGGAAATGCACACCGGCAAGGTATCCCAACCGTTGTCTTTCAGAGTTTTCAGGTTGCGCTGGGCGTTGACGGAGTACTGCACCGCATCCGCGCGGTAAATCTCTTTCGCGATGGTCTCAATCGCATTCTCAATACCATCTGCTGGGTCGTAGAGCTGCGTCGAGGTGTTTTCGGTGAGGTTGTCAAGCATCACATCAGCAAGATCCAGTGCCCCCTCACCGCCCTTTGCCCACACATCAGCTACCGCCAGAGCCACGCCGAAGTCGGAGGACCATTCGCGCATCGCTTCCATTTCGGCCTCGGTGTCCGACGTGAAGCGGTTGAGGGCCACGACGGGTGTGACACCGAATTTACGAATATTTTCAACGTGACGTTCCAGGTTAACCACACCGGAGCGCAGTGCATCGAGGTTTTCCTGCTCGAGATCCTGGCGTGCGACACCACCGTTGTACTTCAGGGATCGGATCGTGGCCACGACGACGGCACCAGCCACATCGAGGTCCCCGTAGCGAGCCTTGATGTCAAAGAATTTCTCCGCACCAAGATCCGAACCGAAGCCGGCCTCAGTCAGAACAATGTCCGCACAACAACGAGCGGCTTGGGTGGACACAAGTGTGCTACAGCCGTGCGCGATGTTGGCAAAAGGTCCACCGTGGATGAATGCTGGTGTGCCGCCGAGAGTCTGAACCAAGTTAGGATTCATCGCATCTTTGAGAAGCGCCGTCATAGCGCCCTCAGCCTTGAGTTCCCCGGCGGTCACCGGCTTAAGGTCATAGGTGAAGCCGATGGTGATGCGCGCCAGACGCTCTTTCAAGTCTTCCAGGTCGGTGGCCAAACCAAGGATGGCCATGATCTCACTGGCAGCGGTAATGGTAAATCCGGTTTCTGCCGGCAGGCCGCTACCCGGACCACCAAGGCCAGTGATCACATTGCGCAGTGAGCGGTCATTTACATCGAGGCAGCGCTGCCAAGTGATCCGCCGTTCATCAATACGCAGCTCATTGCCCTGCTGGATGTGGTTGTCAATCATCGCAGCCAGCGTGTTATTAGCACTGGTAATCGCGTGGAAATCACCAGTGAAGTGAAGGTTGATGTTCTCCATCGGCACCACTTGCGAGTAACCGCCACCAGCGGCGCCGCCTTTAATACCCATGACGGGGCCCACAGAAGGCTCACGCAAAGCTACAGTGACCTTGTGCCCGCGCGATGCTAAAGCATCGGTCAGTCCGATGAGCACAGTGGACTTGCCCTCCCCTGCTGGGGTTGGGGAAACACCAGTGACAAGCACCAGCTTGCCTTGGGGATGCCCCTGAATCTGGTGCAGATCCACCTTGGCCATGGAAGCGCCGTAAGGAATCAGAGCATCTTCGGGGACCCCCGCTTTTGCAGCAATATCTGCGATCGGCTCAAGTGTGTGGGCTTGTGCAATTTCAACGTCAGTCATCGGTTGGCTCATATGCCCCAGCCTAGGCGAAAGCTAGAGGACGACCGCGCCGATCCCATAACCCAACAGCACTGAGACAAAAATGCAGAACACGCCCGGGACAATAAACGGGTGATCAAACACGTAGTGGCCGATTCGAGTTGAACCGGTATCGTCCATCTCCACCGCCGCGAGCAGGGTGGGATAGGTCGGAAGAACGAATAGTGCCGACGCGGCGGGAAACGCCGCAACAGCGGTCAGAGGGCTTACCCCAATAGCAAGAGCCGCCGGCATGAGAGCCTTAGTGGTAGCCGCCTGCGAATACAGCAAAGACGCTGCGAAGAACAGCACTACGGCAAGCAACCACGGCTGGGACTGTAGGACATTCCCAGAGATACTCTGGATATCGTCAATGTAGTGATTAATGAAGGTCGTGCCCAACCATGCGACACCGAGCACGCACACCGCAGCAGACATACCAGAACGGAACACCTGCGTGCCCAGGATTTCTGTTGCCGAAATTTTGGTGACTATCACAATGATCATGGCCGCAGCCAGCATGATCGCCATGATCGCTTCATTACGTGGCACCGTCGGTTCAGCGATAAGCCCCACTTGATCAGAAATCAGAGTTGCGTAGAACATCACAATCACGATTGCCAACAGGAAGATTGCAACCGACGTTTTCGCTGCGCGCGTGGGAACATACCCGGTTTCTGTAGCCGGTGGCTTGACCAGTCCGTCCTCCAGCCGTTTTTGGTACACGGGATCATCTACGAGTTCTTTGCCTAAACGATTAGCAATCCAGGCGGTTGGGAAAATAGCCAGGAATGTCGCTGGAAGCATCACAGCTAGCAGCTGCAGATACCCGACACCGAGGGGTTCCAATATAGAGGCCATGAATACGACGGCGGCGGAGATGGGTGATGCCACAATAGCCATTTGCGAAGCGATGACCGCTACTGACAGCGGACGTGACGGCCGGACTTTCCCTTCTTTTGCCACCTCAACAATGACCGGAAGCGTAGAAAAAGCGGTGTGGCCCGTGCCAGCCAGTACCGTCATCAGCCAGGTGACTATTGGGGCGTACAAGGTCACCCGTTTCGGATCGCGGCGCAGAAACTTCTCGGCCAGATAAACGAGGTAATCCATACCGCCAGCGCGTTGCATCGCGGAGATCGCGGCAATGACGCACATGATGATGCCAATGACATCGAAGGGAATATCTTCGGCTGTCACCGACATTCCTGTCGCACCGAGCAGCAGCACCCCCAAACCGCCTGCGAAACCAATCGCGATGGATCCATACCGTGCACCAAGAACGATGGCGCCGAACAGGATGATGAGCTGAAGTACGAGCAACATGGGGATCACACTTTCCAAGACAGTCCTCTTACCAGTATGGAACGCAAAAATCCGCCTGGCTATAAAACGAGGCGGATTTTTGCCGATTGTGTCCGGCTTAACAAACGCGGAACATTCCGTTAGTTCTTCAGAGCTAGTCGAGATACAGCTTTCCGCGGTATTCCGGGTGCATGAGGTTCTGCTTGCTTAGAACCTCATTGAGAGTCTCCTCATCCAACAAGCCCTTCTCCAACACGATCTCGCGAACACCACGACCGGTTGCGGCAGCTTCCTTGCCCACCACGTCACCGTTGTGGTGACCAATGAATGGGTTGAGGTAGGTGATAATGCCGATGGAGTTGTCCACGTAAGCCTGACACACATCCTCGTTCGCAGTGATTCCCACAACACACTTCTCACGCAGAGTGTGTGCGGCATTGCCCAGTAGATCGATGGACTCGAACAAGGACTGTGCAATGACAGGCTCCATGACGTTGAGCTGCAACTGGCCAGCCTCCGCTGCCATGCTCACAGTGAGGTCATTGCCGAAGACCTTGAAGCACACCTGGTTGACCACTTCCGGGATCACCGGATTGACCTTGGCCGGCATAATGGAAGATCCAGCCTGGCGCTCCGGCAGGTTAATCTCATTGAGGCCAGCGCGTGGGCCGGAGGACAGCAGACGGAGGTCGTTGCAAATCTTGGACAGTTTCATCGCCGCGCGTTTGATCGCGGAATGCGCCATCACGTAGCTGCCGGTATCAGAGGTAGCCTCAATCAGATCTGGTGACGTAGAGATAGGCAAGCCAGTGACCTCACGCATAGCGGCCACGACCTGGTCACGGTAGCCACTCGGCGTGTTCACACCAGTACCAATAGCGGTGGCGCCAAGGTTGATCTCCAACAGGTTCTCCGCAGCGCTCTTCAGGGTGCGCTGCTCCTCCGCCAGGTTAGAGCCAAACGCGGTGAACTCAGCACCTAGCGTCATCGGCACCGCATCCTGGAGCTGGGTGCGGCCCATCTTCAGAATGTCCGCAAACTCGTCGCCCTTCTCACGGAAAGCCTGCTGCAGCTTGTCAAATTCCTCAATAAGCCCCTGCAGTGCGTGGTACAGGCCGAGGCGGAAGCCAGTTGGATACGCATCATTAGTGGACTGGGACATATTCACATCATCATTGGGGTTAATGATGTCGTAGCGCCCCTTTTCGTGGCCCAGTGTCTCCAACGCGAGGTTGGCCACAACCTCGTTGGTGTTCATGTTCACCGATGTACCAGCACCGCCCTGGAAGGCGTCGATGGGAAACTGATCCATGCACCGACCATCATTCAAAATGAGGTCACATGCTGCGATGATCGCGTCAGCCTTATCCTTAGGCAGAGTGTGCAGCCGGCGGTTCGCCGTCGCAGCGGCTTTCTTCACCATGACCATGCCACGAACAAAGTCCGGTAAATCCTGCACTTTTGTAGAGGAAATGTGAAAGTTGTCTACGGCGCGCATCGTATGCACGCCGTAGTACTTGTCGTTGGGGACTTCAATCGTCCCGAGGAGATCTTCTTCAGTTCTGTAGCCCATAGGGCCAAGTATTCCACATTTTAGATACGCGCGATACGCAGTTCAGAGGCAAGAATCGCTTCCGCGCCCGTTGCCGCAAGCCGATCCATGAGCAGGTTCGCTTCTTTCCGCGGAACCATTGCACGCACAGCAACCCAGTTCTCTCGCTGCAGCGGTGACACGGTCGGACCAGTCAATCCAGGGGTGATTGCGACTGCTGATTCGAGGTTCTCGCGCGAAATGTTGTAGTCAAGCATGAGGAAGTTGTGCGCAGTGAGAATGCCCCGGATGCGGGAAAGCACAACATCATCGTTCGCGGTGAGTTCACGACCTTTCCGCTTGACGACGACAGCCTCACTCTTCACAATCGGCTCCCCAAACGGGACCAACCCCTGCTGACGTAGAGTTGCACCGGTGGACACGACATCCGCAATCGCATCAGCAACTCCAAGTTTGATGGCAATTTCCACCGCGCCATCCAGGCGGATCACCTCTGCTTCAATTCCACGCTCCGCGAGATAGTCAGCTGCCAGGTGAGGATAGGAGGTAGCAAGGCGCTTGCCGTGCAGGTCCTCTACCGTCCATGTTTGGTCAGCGGGCGCCGCGAAACGGAAGGTCGAGCCACCAAACCCGAGGCTGAGTACTTCTTCCACATCCGCGCGGGAGTCCATCGCCAGATCACGGCCGGTGATGCCGAGGTCAAGATGACCGCCAGCAACGTAGATGGCAATGTCTTTCGGACGCAGGAAGAAAAATTCGACGTCATTAGCTTCGTCGACAATATTCAGCGCCTTGGAAATCCCGCGCCCTTTGTAGCCGGCTTCCTTGAGAATCTCAGTGGCGGCTTCTGACAGGGACCCCTTGTTGGGAACAGCAATCTTGATCATGGTGGCGGTATTTTCTTCTAGAGGTACTTATAAATGTCGTCGGGAGTGAGGCCACGAGAGACCATCATCACCTGCGCCCAATAAATGAGCTGGCTCATTTCCTCAGCGAGCTCCTCATCAGACTGGTATTCGGAGGCAATCCAAACCTCGCCAGCCTCCTCGATGATCTTCTTTCCAATAGCATGCGGGCCCCTATCCAGAGCCTCTACGGTGCCGGAGCCGGCGGGGCGTTCGACGGCTTTGGTGGATAGTTCCGCGAAGAGTTCATCGAAGTTTTTCACGCAGATCACTCTAATCTATTGCGAGGTTGCAGCGCTGAACCGGCCATACACCCACTTCGCATCAGCACCCACAAATTCTTGTGGATCCATGGGCATGACCCCGTCGGGCACTTTTTCTGCCAGCCCCAGGACCACGCATCCTGCAGCCGCGGCAGCGGTCATCCCCGCCCAGGAATCCTCAAAGACAAGGCAGTCGCTGGGGTCCTGCCCCACCGCTTGAGCCGCTGCTAAATACATGTCAGGGGCCGGTTTCGGGTTGGGCACCTCATCACCAGTCACAGAACCACAGAAAAACTCGCGCCCCACCGCGTCAATACAGCGGTCCGCCAATTCACGTTCGGTGTTAGTGGTGACCATCATAGGGGTGCCGTCGGCAAGCAATGATGCGAGCAGCTCACGCACTCCCGGATTCGGCTGAAGGTCGGCTGACAACAACTCCCCCATGCGCGCATACATCCATGCGCGGTAATGCTCACAGTCGCCTGGCTGCAGCTCCACGCCCGCCCACTTGGCGCACACGCGCAATGTGTTGGCGAAGCTGCCACCAACGGTCCGCTCACGCTGTTCAGCATTAAGCCGGCGCCCTAATTTCTCCGAAAGCTCGTACGTGGCAATGCCCCACAGAGGCTCCGTATCCACCATCGTGCCGTCCATGTCCCAAAAGATGGCGGCAGGCCGCGCGCTACTCAAGCTCAGGCAGGGAATTCAGGGCTTCCTCAGTAGCACCCGTTGCCGCCGCCGCACGGTAAGCGAAGTCCTGCAGGTCGGCTTTTTCTTCTGGTTCGAGCACCGCATCAGCATGTTGTGCGTTGAACTCGTGCAGGTTCGTGAAAAAGGGCTCCACCACAGCATTCAGCTTCTCCGCGCCAGGGTCAGCATCGACCAGGTCAAGCGTGTCAAGATACATCTCCATGAGTCGCTTCAAATCAGGCAGCACTGCCGGATCAAACGGCTCATCCCACAACTCCTTGTCGTCCTCATTGAGGTAAGAGCCGGTAGCAAAGGTGGTCAGGTCATCGATGAACTCGTTGACATCGTCCTGAAACTGTTCGCGGATGGTCATACCAGCTATTGTTGCCCAGATTTAGTACAGCTGCACGCCAAGCAAGCCATGGACCGCGTCCGCGATCAATCCCTCGTAGTCACCGGGTGCGCCGTCGATGATCTCAAGGGCTAGCGGCGTGTTCAGATCATCAGCCAAAGCAGCACGCAGCTTATCGACGACCCCCAGAGCCTCCTCTTCACTCACTTCTACCGAGAGCGCCTCCCGCCATGTGGCGAGACGTTGCGCAGCGACATCAAGAGCCTCATAGGAGAAATCACGATCCTGGCGGTAGTGACCCGCAAACACAGCAAGACGAATCGCACCTGCCTCATGCCCGGCTTCGGTGAGCTTGTGCACGAAAACGAGATTGCCCAGGGACTTGGACATTTTCACCCCATCGAGGGCAATCATGCCGGTGTGCACGTAATGCTCTGCCATGCGGTCCACCCCGTATGCCGATTCCGCATGGGCAGCGGAGAACTCATGGTGTGGGAATGCCAGGTCTGATCCACCGCCCTGGATGGCAAAGCTATGGCCTAAACGGTTCGTTGCAATGGCCGAGCATTCGATGTGCCAGCCAGGGCGCCCTGCACCAAAGGGTGCCTCCCACGATGGTTCACCCGGACGGTGGCCACGCCACAACAGAGCATCGAGCGGGTCCCGCTTTCCCTCACGGTCTGGGTCACCGCCACGCTCGGCGAAGAACTCCTCCATTCTGGCGCGATCCAGGTTGGATTCGTAGCCGAACTGCTCTGTTGCGGTGATCGGGGCATAGATATCGCCGTGGTCGAGCTGGTAGGCCTTGCCATCATCGAGAAGCATCTGCACCATCTCAATGACTTCACCGACGGATTCCATGGCACCAATGTAGTCACGCGGCGGGATGACAGACAGAATCTCCATATCGCTGCGAAACAGATCAATCTGGCTGGTGCCCAGCTCCCGCCAATCCACGCCGTCACGCTCCGCGCGCTCGAACAGCGGATCATCCACATCCGTGATGTTTTGCGCATAGATCACCTTGTGGCCATTAGCCAGTAGCTGGCGGTACACCAGGTCAAAGGCTAGGTACGTAGCCGCATGGCCCAGGTGCGTCGAATCATACGGAGTTATGCCGCAGACATACATGCCCACTTCCCCATCGTGCACTTCGACTGCCTTCACCCGCTGGTCAGCAGTATCAAAGAGGGACAAAGGGACCGGACTACCAGCAACGGTAGGCACAACGGGGTAAGGCCAAGAACGCATGGGGGCCAGCCTACAAGCTGAATCGCAGGTGCGTGTCCAGAGGGGGCGCTAGAGTCACCGGCATGAACACTCGTACCACCATCACTGCGTTGAGCACCACAATCGCCCTCATCGCAGGCATCGTTCCGGCCGTAGCAGCAGAGGACGCAGAAACTGCTCAATCGTGCCCAGTGGTACACATCGTCGTGGCCTCCGGAGCACATGAATCAACCACGACTGATTCCCCGCAAAACATACGAGGATTTGCACATGGTGTTAATTTCGCTGCTGAACTGCAAGACGCATACCCGGGAACAGTGAGCGCATGGCAGTTGCCCTACTCATCCTCCGTGACCGTCATGGGATCCGCACTGGACAATCGCGCCCTCACGGAACGTGACAAGGGCTACCTACCCTACGGTGCGTCCCGCGCAGAGGGAGTACGGCTCACCTCCCAACATATGTCCGAGTTCGTAACCCAGTGCCCCGAGGTCCAGTTCATGCTCGCCGGGTATTCACAGGGAGCATCTGTCATCGGTGACACTGTCGCAGCCATCGGCCGTGGCACAGTCCAAGGTGTAAGCGTGGATAGCATCCTCGGCACTTACCTCCTTGCGGATCCAGGACGCTCGCGGTTCACTAATGAAGAGGTACTGCTTCAGGACGGCACACGGGGGCTCCGCAGCGCCACCGGTGAAATTCTCGTTCCCGTCGATCAAGGCACGCCACCGGCTACCTACGATGGACTCACTGGTCCTCGCTCGGATGGTGCTTTTAGTCCATTCGGTGACCGGGTCATGTCCTTTTGCCATCCACTTGATCCGGCATGCGCAACTGCCACGAATCGTCTCCCGCAACGTCTGGGCCAAACGCTCAATCAATGGGAAGACACACCAGACCACACCATCGCAGCCAAGGACGCTTTGCTAACCCCAAAGGTGCTCAGTGCCCTATTCCTGGTCAGTCTTCCACTGCTTATTCTCACTTCGTTGGGGTTCTACTCCCCTATTCCAGGTCTCATCGACTCGGTTTCGGGCATTACTGGTCTCAATGCGACCCAAAGCGCAGCGTTACGTGCACTGGCCAGTGAAGTCACTGTGGTCGGTCGTGTGGCCAAGACCTACGACCGGGAGCAATCCTCGAATACCGGACCAGCTATCACGCCTCCCGTTCCCGAAGTAGACAAACTCTCCACCGACGGAGGGAGCTCCCCGGCTTCCCGTTTAAGCAGTGTTGCCGTCTCGCAAGGACTCAAAGGGAGCTATCATCTGCGCTATTTCACGAAAAACACCGCCAACGCCGACGGTTCCACCAAGGATGGTGCGGGGCCATTCACCGTGGGCGGGAAAATCGTGGATAAGTGGATCCACGATGACATGGAGTTGCGGATCGTCGGCGCATTGGCTGCTAAAGAACAGCCCCTCCTGACGCATCCATGACCCCGGTGGCCAGCAGAATCATCACGATAATGCCCAGCGGGATGCGGTACGCAGCAAACCATGCGAAGGAATGGTGGGATACGAACTTGAGCAGCCACGCGATCGACGCATAGCCAAGCGCAAAGGCGATGATGGAGCCCACGAGGAGCTGACTTCCTGATGCCGCCTGACCGGCTTGAGGTGCGAAGGCATCCGGCAACGAGAACAACCCCGAAGCCAACACCGCTGGGATAGCAAGCAAGAAGCTAAAACGCGTAGCCACCTCACGGTCCAACCCACGGAACAGGCCGCCTGAGATCGTGCCACCCGAACGTGAGACGCCAGGAATGAGCGCAAGACATTGCCACAAGCCCATGGCAATGGCATCCTTCATGGTCAGTTCGTCATACCCCCGTGTCTTCTTGCCCACGCGCTCCGCGAAAATAAAAACAAAAGAAAACAGGATGAGCACCGCTGCGGTGATCCACAGATTACGGAAGTTCTCGCGGATCAAGTCCTTGAGCAGCAGACCGGCGACCGCGACAGGAATCGTGCCCACGATGACCATCCAGCCCATCCGGTAATCAAAACCACGCTTCTCCGGGTTCAACACGCCAGCGAACCAACCGGTGAGAATCTGCCAAATTTCCTTGGCAAAAAACACCAGAACGGCAAGCTCCGTACCCAACTGGATCACCGCAGTGAAACTCGCGCCCGCATCTTGCCCCCAGAATAATTCGGAGACAATACGCAGGTGACCGGAGGAGGACACGGGCAGAAACTCCGTGAGCCCCTGCACGATTGACAAAACAACCACCTGGGTCCAAGACATGGCTTCAGGGGCGACTACTACTGGTGCACTGAGATCCATCACGGTGGACACCCTACAACCGCGCATCGCCATCGCTGGCACGGCGCGGCGTGACCAGGTGAGGTTGATAGGCTTAAGCGCGTGAAAGCTCTCCGTCTTGTACCCCTTGCCGCTACATGTCTGCTTCTTGCTGGGTGCTCCCCCGCAGTCCAAAACAAAACCGAAGACGTGCTGTACATGGGTAACGCCGAACCGGCTGAATCTCCTGCCACATCTGACCCGGATGGGGAAATCATTCCGTCGCCCGCTATCACAGATATTGACACTACAGGGGGCATTTTGGGCGTGCGTCTTGCAGACGCACTGCAGGTCGGTGACCTCGCAGCTTTCCGCGATCAGAACACTCACACAATCGACGTCGATGCGTCTAGCGGTGATGTTTCCGCGAATGCCGGTTTTTTCGCCATCGTCCACCCGAATAACAACGAGGTGGAGCTTATCAGCGCAGCGACGGGCAAATCCGTCGAACACATTCCCGTCGGCGACGACATCACGGTGGCTGCCCCATTGACGGGGAACAACGTCATCACCGGCTCTGACTCCATCGAACGCGTGTGGGTGTACTCCAAAGACGGTGCAGAGCAAGACACGTTCAAGGTGGCACGCCCCTCCGATTACATCCTTGCCCAATCGCTTGATAGTGAAGACCGGGTCGTGCGCGTGAACCGTTTCGACACGACGATTCAGGATCTGCATATGGATGAGGGAAGCCAGGGAGGCACCCTGCGCGTAGGTTTCGGCGTGGGCAAGGTTGCGTTCGGTGAAGATGGAGTAGTCCTTGCCGCTGATGCCACCGGCGACAGGTTGTTCATATACACCACCGATGAGGTCATACGTCTGCATCAGATGGTTCCCACCGACGGCCGCCCCTGGGCAGTTGCTTGGGATAGCCAGCGGAATCTCGCGTGGGTGACATCCACCGCCAATAACACTGTCGTTGGCTACGACATCTCTCAGGGTGTGCCCCTGGAAAAGATGCGTTTCAAGACCGTGACGGCCCCCCAAAGCCTTGTCGCGCTTGACGGCGGCACTCTGGTCATCGGCTCCGCAACCGGTGATGGCCTCCAAATAATCAACCCTGGTAACGAGGCGAAGGAGTAACCGCCATGCGCCCTTATGACATCCTGCTCAGAGCAATGTTCCTCATCCCCCCAGAGCGCATCCACGGAATTTTGAGCACCGCTTTCAACGGTGTGAGCCGCTCCCGTACGGCCAGTAAGGCACTGAGTCGCGTCCTACCCCACCGCGATCCTGTCCTTGAGCAAGAAGTCTTTGGCGTGCAGTTCCCGGCACCACTGGGTTTAGCAGCAGGCTTTGATAAAAACGCCACGGCCGTCAACGCTTGGTCGGCACTTGGCTTTGGCTACGCCGAAATGGGCACTGTAACTCCGAAGGCTCAGCCAGGAAACCCAGCTCCGCGACTCTTCCGCCTGCCTGCGGACAAAGCGATCCTCAACCGCATGGGTTTCAATAACCAGGGTGCCCTGGCTGTCGCCCGCAACCTGGAGCGACGTCGCCCCGGCAACGTTGTGGGTATCAACATTGGCAAGAACAAGACCGCTACCGATGCTGTGGCGGATTACCGTTCGGGTGCTAGCCTGCTTGGTCCTCTCGCGGACTACGTAGTGGTCAATGTTTCCTCACCGAACACCCCGGGTCTGCGCGACTTGCAGGCAATTGAGCAGCTCCGTCCAATCCTCTCCGCGGTCAAAGAGGCCACAGACACCCCTGTCCTGGTCAAGATCGCCCCCGACTTGAGCGATGAAGATATCGATGCCGTGGCGGACCTGGCCATTGAGCTAGAACTTGACGGCATCGTGGCTACGAACACAACTATCAGCCGTGAAGGCCTGAAAACGAATCCCGTTGAGGTTGAAGCTATGGGCGCTGGTGGTATCTCTGGCGACCCTGTCCAGGCGCGTTCACTGGAAGTGCTCAAACGACTTCACTCGCGTGTGGGCAAACAGATTGTCCTCATCAGCGTGGGAGGTATTTCCACCCCGCAACAGGCATGGGAGCGCATCGCAAATGGTGCCAGCCTCTTGCAGGGCTACACACCATTTATTTACGGCGGCGTTGGGTGGATTAACGGCATTCACCGCGGACTTGCCCAACAGGTACATGCGCACGGCCTGACGAACATCAGCGAAGCCGTAGGCAGCGGCCTGGAGTGGAAATACTAACCACTAACTCCCTATGCCGGGCTATATCCCGGCATAGGTTATTGGGCGATGGAACGACGCAACACGAGAGCGCACAACACCGCGGCACCTGCCCACAAGACCAACCAATACGTCTGAGTGACAAACAGTGCTGTGTCCGGAATGAACAGCGACACGATTATCAGTAACGTCGCTAGCAGCTGCGCCGCAAAGCGAGTGCGGGTGCCTTTACCATCGGGGGAGATAACCACAAACGCGCCGAAGAGGAGCGCGGCGATACAGATCAACACCGTTGCCGGCGTGAATGTGAAAAGGGCATTACCAGCAACGAATGCGATAACAGCCAAAATCACCAAAACCACAGCGAGGGCAATAAATGCCCCGCCAGCGCGCATCTGAATCGGAACCATTGTACAGATACTACCTGGCGGGGCATGGCAGCGCGGGATAGTTCGGGATGGTTAGGGAAGTTAAGGGCACCGATGGCCTAGTTTTCGTCCCAACCCCAGATGATCGCGCGACCTAAGGAGTGGAAATTCAAGTTGAAGCCCAACTGGGTGGGGTTAGCCACACCACCTTCCGGCAAAACAGTATCCACCGCGTGCACAGCGAACAGGTAACGGTGGGGGCCGTGCCCTGCCGGCGGGTTGGAACCGTAGTAGCCCTTGACACCGGAACAACCGGTCAACACTACCGCCCCTACACCGAGGCCCTCCTTTGAGCCGGCATCGGTGGGCAGCTCAGTTACATCCGCCGGAATATTGAATGCCGCCCAGTGCCAGAAACCAGAAGCCGTAGGGGCATCCGGGTCAAAGCACGTTATGGCAATGCTCTTTGTACCTTCCGGCAGATCAGACCACGCCAACTGCGGGGACACACCCTCATCGCCCCGCTGAGCGACAGGGAGCTGCTCCCCGTCCATCACGTCGGTGGAGGTCACAGGAAACGCCGGCACATCCACGAGTGGTGCGTATGGATCAGGCCCTGGGAAACGATCAGATACATATGAAGCAGTCATGGTTCCTTTCTACCGATGAACTGACGCCCTGGCCACGAATTGAACAAATAACATCCGCGGGATTCATGGTTTGTAATGGCGATTTGCCGGACCACAGAACAACAACCTATAGTTCTACGAGTGCCCAGCCTTCACGGCTGACAACACCCAAAGCCCGGGTGGCGGAATGGCAGACGCGCTAGCTTGAGGTGCTAGTGTCCTATTAACGGACGTGGGGGTTCAAGTCCCCCTCCGGGCACGACCTGTCACCCCTCCGGAGATCTTCGGAGGGGTGACATTCTGTCTAACCCCCAGTTTGGCCCCACGGTACAACCGAGGAAAGATTGAGCCGTGAATTTTCGTCAGATGAGCTCACGCACTAAAACTTTGCTCGTGATAGTTGTCGCTGCGTTTTTCATCGCTGCGTGGATGCTTATCGACGTCCCCTCCTTAACCCAACTCCGCATCTGGTCCGACCGCACTGGGCCATGGTTCCCCGTTGTGTTCTGGCTAGCCTATGTGTTCATCACCCAGTTCCCTATCCCCCGGACCCTCCTGACCGTCTCTGGAGGCGTGCTTTTCGGCGCTGTTAAAGGAATACTTCTGGCGCTCACCGCGACGACAGTGTCCGCAGTCGTCTCGCTCCTCCTCGTGCGCTTCCTTCTTCGGGATTGGGTGGAACCACGGCTGACCCACCCGTCTGTCCAGCGCATCAACCAACGCTTGGAGCAACGTGGGTGGCTCGCAATCACGAGCCTGCGCATGATCGCTGGCATCCCGTTTTCCATCATGAACTACGCCGCAGCGCTCACTCGCGTACCCGTCGTACCCTTCGCCATCGCAACCTTCATCGGTTCCGCGCCAGGCACGATCCTGGTCACCATGTTCGGCGATACCCTCACTAGCCGCCCCGATCCCATCTTCATTGCCATCATGGTGACACTCGCCATTATCGGTTGCGGAGGCTTGCTTATCGACGCCACAACACCTCTCCGTCAAGCCCCGACCGTAGACAAAGCCTCATAGCGTCTACACTGTCCCACATGATTGCCGTCCATGCCCGCTACCGTGGCAACGATTCTCGCCGCGCGGATCTTGTTAAACGCTCCGCCGAGGCACTCGCCACCCTTGACGGCGTAGGGCACTTCGACGTCGTGGGCGTGGAAGATATTCGCACACACGTCGCTGATGCGGAGGCGGCCTGCATGCTCGTGATGGCACTACTTTCCGATGGCAATTGGGCCGTCGGCATCGGCATCACCCAAACAGGCCCCGCCATCTACGCCGCGAGCGATGCGGTTGGGGTAAAAGCAGGGACGGTTGGGGTAGTCGTCGAAAAGCAACAGCCCGGCACTGATGCAGCAGACATTGCTTCGACCTTTGCTCTACTTGGCTACGTCCTAGCTAAGCGCACGGTTGAGGGCCGCGAGGCAACCGCACTCGTGAGATCCGGATTTAATCAGAACGAAGCGGCAGCGCAGCTCGGCATTTCCAAACAGGCCATGAGCCAACGCCTGCAAGCTGCCGGATGGCACGCTGAGCAGTCGGGTTGGCAGCTCGCCGTGAACCTGATGTCTAGAGCTGCCGGGGCTCCTCAGTAGAAGGCTGCGCAGGCTGCTCAAAGTTGGGCTGCTCCCAGCCAGACTTCTCCTGCGGTTCCTCGAGAGCCCCATCAACCGGCTTATTCGCCACAGCGCGAGCCTCCGCCACAGCTTTGGCTATCTCCGGATCGGAAGACATTTCGAACCACTGGTCCGTGTCGTCTTGGGAAGCAATCTCTTGGGCCTGGGGGTCAATCTGCCCCGGCTCGTAGCGGAAGACACCATCATCGTCCTTCTTGGCAAACGCCTTAGCAAAGCTTTCCAGCGAATCACCAAACTGGGACGGGATCATCCACATCGAAGAACCATTGCCCTCGGCGATCTTAGGCAGCTTCTCCATGTACTGGTAGGCCAGCAGCTCCGGCGTGACGCCGGAGGACTTGATCGCGGCGTTGACCTTCTGGATCGCGCGGGCCTCACCCTGCGCCTCCAGGAACTTCGCGGCGCGCTCACCCTCCGCGCGCAGGATCGCTGCCTGGCGCTCAGCTTCAGCCGCCAGAATCGACGCGTGCTTCTCACCCTCAGCAGCCAGAATGCGTGCCTGCTTCTCACCCTCAGCAGTCTTAATATCAGACTCACGGCGTCCCTCTGCAGTGAGAATCATTGCGCGCTTCTCACGGTCAGCCTTCATCTGCATCTCCATCGACTGCTGGATCGATGGTGGCGGATCAATTGCCTTAAGCTCCACACGGCTGATGCGCAGTCCCCACTTGGCCGTCGCAGCATCGAGCTCACCGCGGAGGCGGCGGTTGATGGTCTCACGCGAGGTCAGGGTCTCTTCCAGGGTCATACCACCCACAACGTCGCGGAGCGTTGCGGTAGAGATCTGCTCCACACCCACGATGTAGTTATCCACTCCGTAAATCGCGCGGGCAGGATCGTTGATTTGGAAGGTCACCACCGTATCGATGGCCACCGTCAGGTTATCCTGCGTAATCACGGCTTGCGGCGGGAACGACACGACACGCTCGCGTGTATCCACACGCTCACGCACCCTATCGACGAATGGAACCAACAACGTTATTCCACCCGACACGGTGCGGGTGTAGCGCCCCAACCGCTCAATAACCGCTGCTTCACCCTGCGGGATCAGCGCGATAGCGCGGAAGATCACCGAGATGATGAAGATGAAGAGGACAACTAGAAAAATAGTTGCTGCCATAGCTAGTCCTTCCAAACGACTGCAATAATTCCGTCAATGTCGGCGACCGTCACATGATCCCCAGCCGGAATGGTGCGGGCGGGGTCCACCGCGCGGGCGGACCAAATCGAACCATCCAAGCGCACTTGCCCACCAGTCGGCGTGATGTCCTCCACAACGACTGCGCCCTTGCCGACGAGTGCCTTCGGCGAGGTATCCAACTTACTGGGGGTCAGATAACGTCGGTGCAAAAATGGGCGCAAGAACAAGATGAGAGCGGCAGACGATAGGCCGAAGATAACCAATTCAGCCCATACAGGAAGACCGAGTAGTGATGCGCCCGATGTCACCAGTGCACCACTGGCGAGCATAAGAAAAGTAAACTCGCCGACCGCAAGCTCAAGGCCAGCGAGCACTAACGCTCCTATTAACCAAATAACTGCACCCACGGCAATAACTATACCGACTACAAGTCAGCCTTACTCAGATCCGGATTAGTAACAAAGTCAACCAGCCGCTCCACCGCTCCGATGAGCGTATGGTCCACATCTCGGAACGATTCCACAGCGCTGTACACACGATTCCAGCCCTCCCGCGGATCAGACCAGCCCAAACGTTGGCAGATGCCCGTCTTCCAGTCTTCGCCTTTTGGGACCTCTGGCCACGCGCGCATGCCGAGTCGTTCTGGCTTCACCGCGGCCCAAATATCCACATATGGGTGCCCCGTGACCAACACGTGTGGCCCCACGCCCTCAACCAGGCGGGACTCCTTCGTTCCCTCGATGAGGTGGTCAGCCAGCACACCGATGCGCCGGCCAGGTCCCGGCTGAAACTCCGCAAGGCGCTCCGGAAGATTGTCTAAGCCCTCAAGGTATTCCACGACCACACCCTCAACCCTCAGGTCATGGCCCCAAATCTTTTCGACGATCGCCGCATCATGCACGCCTTCCACCCAAATCCGCGACGGCATAGCCACCTTTGCCCGCACATTATCCACCCTGCGGGAACCTGAATTGGATCTCTTCTGCACAGGCGCAGCAACCGGTCGCGTCAACGTCACTCGCTGGCCTTCCACCAAAAACGCGCCGGGCAAAAGCTTGAACAGGCGTTGGACCCCACGCCGGTCTTCCAGCCGCACAAAGTCTCCGTCGTACGTCCTCTCGCAGCCGATGACCGCACCAACGAAATCATCGCCGAAAACCTCCGCAACAATGTCACGTGTCGCCGGCACTTCCGGGAAGGTGCGGGGTTTGTTGCGTGCATGGCCTGCAAAAATATCGCCTGAGTACGGGTCGGTTGATCTCATAGTGGACCACAGCGTATCCGATATACTCTCCCAAATGAGTACGCGCGCCGAAGTCTTCTCCCCACTCCAGAACACTGCCGTATGGTTGTCCTCCTGGCTGTGCGGGCATGAGTCAACCGACAACGTCATCTCGGCACTACAAGATCTTGGTGGGCCGCATTATTACCACGACGAAGCATTAACGACGCTTCTGCGAGACATCCGTGAAGCCACCAACCTTAATGAGGAAGGCCCTGCAGTCCGCCTGATTCTTTCTGGCCCCGGTCAGCCCGCGGAGCTGCCTGCCGGCTCCCCAGCGGCTGCTGCACTCACCGAAACCGGATCAGCGGCCCTCGCCCTTCGCGGCTATGGCGGCATCACCCACATTCTGATTCCCTGCTACACCCCCGAGGGCACCACGTGGCGCTGGTTTGAGGAACACGCCCGTCTGCCCGAACCCGCCTGGCTCAGCCCCGGTGAAGCGGACGCTTTACTCTCCCAAGCAACAACAGAAGCCGCCGAGCTCATTCGAGCTACTGGCGGCACCAGGGCAGATCTTCCCGATCCCCGGCTCACTGTTGGTTCTTTAGCCGATTTCTACGACACGCCCGGTTTGCCAATGTCCACCACCCCGCGGGCCGCCAAACTATTTGCACGAGCGGACCGGGTAGCGGCGGTGATTGAGACTGTCGTCGATAAGCTGGGCGATCACTCTTTCGACCCTCAACTTTTCAGTCTCTGGCGTCACATCCGTACAGCACGCATGGCTGGAGTTGCTGATGCGGTGCTGAATTACCAGCAGACTAGCTAACGCAGCAGTCCGGTTTACAAGGCGCACCGTTACGCGTGCAGCCCTGCACGGTGACTGTCGAGAGTGTCTCAGGCACACTGCGGGCGGCAGTTTTCTCCACAAGGTCAAGGATCAGGTTGGCAAACTCCGGCTCCAACCCGACAGTTGCGGTACGCGTGAGTGTCATACCGCGCTCCTCACAAGCCTCTTTGAGTTCCGTGTCGAGGTCCCACACAACCTCCATGTGATCCGTGATGAAGCCGACAGGGACACAAATGATGTGTTTAATCGAAGGATCTGACGCATGAAGTTCTTCGGTACGGTCCACGACATCCGGCTCAAGCCACGGTGTCGCGGGATTACCGGACCGTGACTGCCACACGACCTCATAGGAAGGCACGCCCGCCGCTTCAGCAATGAGGCGGGAGGCTTCCTCTACCTGGCGCGAATAAAGATTTGAATCCTTGGATCCGCCAGACGCATCATCAGCTGCGTTGGGCACTGAGTGAGCAGCGAAGAGTACACGGGTAGAGTCCTGATCAGCTGACTCCCAAGCCTCGCGCACATGATCAGCCATGAGCTTGACGAAGATCGGATGTCCGTAGAACTGCCACAGCTTGGTGAACTCAATATCACCGTGGGAGTCACGGAGCTTCGTGATGTCCTCATCGTACTGACGGCACGCAGAATAGCCACCCCACGCGGAAGTAGCGAACACTGCCACCTTACGGTGACCGTCCGCCTTGATCTTCTCCGCAGCCTCTTGTGCGAAAGGGTGCCAATTACGGTTACCGAAATAGACCGGAAAAGACTCCCCGCGACGCGCGATCTCCGCCTCTACATTGCTGATGATCGTGCGATTCTGATCATTAATCGGGCTCACACCTCCGAAGTGGAAATAGTGTTCACCGACAGCCGCAAGACGTTCGCGCGGTATACCCCGACCTCTCGTTACGTTCTCTAGAAATGGAATAACCTCGTCCTCCCCTTCGGGGCCACCGAAAGAAAGAACGAGGAGTGCATCAAAATCACTAAACGACATGGACGCTAGTCTAGATCAACCGTGACTACCCCGATGGCTGATTGTGCTAAATGAGTCGGACCGCATACGGTGCCATACCGCTCTGGCGCACCGCAGTCTTCTGCACGTTCATACCGGTCTGTGGCGCTTCGAGCATCTGACCGTTACCCAGGTAAATAGCCACGTGACGGCTACCCCCATCACCCCAGAACAACAGGTCGCCGCGCTCAGCCTGTGCCACCGGGATCTTCTCACCACGCTGGTACTGATAACCGGTGTAATGCGGAAGCGAAATCCCCACACCGGCAAAGGCGTACAAGACTAGGCCAGAGCAGTCGAAGCCAAGCTGACCCGTGCGCGGAGTCCGGCCGTCACTAATGCCCGCAGTCGGACCATTCGCGTCACCACCACCCCACACGTAGGGGGTACCAATCTGAGACTCCGCACGCGCAATAACAGCCTCAATCTGCTGCTGACGGTTGCCATCAGCCACCGTCAAGGAAGAATCCTCGCGAATTTCTTCCGTCACTGCCGAGCTATCCTTCACCTCCGGAAGCACTTCCGCCACAGATTCCTCGACAGCGTCATTCGTAGACTCGCTTCCCGAGGTCGCCGCAATCTCCCCCGTCGCCCCATTCCCATACGGGTCCTCAAAGGTGGAGTGGTCAGCCTGAGATTTGCCCACAGCCTCAGCCAACGCATCCATTGCTGCAGTCACGGTATCTTGCTGAGTATCCTCCGCGGACTCGGTTGATGCAGGAGCTTCGGGCGCAGTGGCTTCCGTGCTGGGCTCAACATTCGGAGCAGCTTCTTGCGCAGCCTCCTGTGTCGGCGCCTCCGGCGCCGTGACCTCAGTCGCAGAAGTTACAGGAGCAGCAGGTGCCTCGGCCTGAGCCGGCGAAGCCTCCTGAGCCGCCGGAGCGGCCGGCGCCTCCGGGGTCTCCGGGGTCTCCAGGGTCTCAGGGGAGCTGTCCGCAAGCGGGTGCTCCGGACGCAGCTCCGCTAACTCGCTCTGAGCCTCTGCAAGATCCGCCGACGCCTCATCTCGTGCAGCGAGCTTGTCTGCGAGTTCACCCATAGCGTGGTCCAACGTCCCACGAGCGTCGGATTCGGCCTGGGCAGCTTGACGCTCGCGGTCGTCGGCAAGCCTACTGGTTTGACGCAAGGTGGACTCATCATTTGCGGCGATGGTGCGATTGCGCACCAATTCCTCGAGTGCACCACGCTTCTCATCGGACTCACGACGCAGATAGGTCTGGCGATCCAACGAATCCTTACGTGCATCACCCGAACCCAACTGCGCCGGGGATGCCGAATTCTGAGAACGGTACGAGGAGCGCGCCACCGAGTCCAGGTCTTCCTGCGCACGGTCAACATCCGCCTGCGAGGCATTGAGGCGATCCTTCGCCTCCTTGGCGCCTTGGCGAGCCTGCTCGGCCAAGGACTGCGCATCATGAAGATCGACGAGCGCCTGGTTCACTGCCTCCTGCAGACCGCCCAGCTCAAGGTTGATGCGACTGATATCGGCCTCAAAGCCGGTGATTTCAGAAACAAGAGCAGTAACCGGCGACTCTTGAGCGACAGATGTCGTACTGCACATAACCGACAGTGACACGGCACAAGCGGTTGCAGGCAAAAATATCCGGAAGCGTCGGTGCGCCCGGGAACCTGAATACACAGAGCGAACGGAACGGACTGTGAAAACCACTGAGGTATTCCTCTCACCACACTGACCCGGCTCATGCGAGAGCACAAACTAAGCCCGACCCTCCGGTCGGCGTGCGGATTCTAGAACGATCACGGATGTGAGCCCATGGGAGATCGTCCGTCCCTCAAACTTGACTGCAACACGAATCCGCCCCGGCGCCAGCATTACTCAGCGACGGTAACGAACTCAATTCTTGGCGTGCTTCCCCACATGCCCGAATTCATTCAAGTCATCCCACCGACCGGAGTCCGTGTTCAACCTTGCGTCATTCATTAAGTGTTACGAGTGCGTAAGAAGTAACAGTTATCAGCCCACGAGCTGACATGGAAACCATAAGCCACTTCAGATGTCTGGTGCACATCCTTTACCAACTTTCACACTGGTCAAGGTAAATGACATGACTGTTACTTTTTGTCACGCTGGGACTTTAGGGCCACGCAGATCTACTGTGACTTTCATCACGTTCCACAACCTAAGACGCAACATGCGTTAACACAAGGCACATGGGTTGACAGTTATACACCCCGGCGTGTCACATAAGTCTAGGCTCAACGCTTGACTGTCCAGTGCGTTACGACAGCTACAAGCACGATGAGGGCAGCCAAAATTGCCCCTAAGGTGCCCCAGTGCGGTTCCCCACTGTCCGCAATGCTCGCAACAAAAGCATCGATCCCCTGGGCATAATCAGGTTGCCTAATCAACGCGAACTCGGACTTTTCGATTTGCGCGCGGGTGAGCTCAGTACTCACCGCCGCTGTCGCATCAGGTGCACGGACAATCATGGTGTGTGCGTTTGTGCCCTCCAAGAGCTCCTGCGCCAGATCACGGAGCGCGCCCGGCCCAGCCCCGACCGTTTCCAGTACGACGTAACCGAAAGGCCCGCCCTCCTGCGTGGAAGCCTCATTCACTGCGCGCAGCAAATCCGGTTCGATGAGAAGATTCATCGGGTTGTCCGTCTCGAACGCAACCGAATCATCCGCTAGCTGGGCGGTCAAAGAAGCCTTATCGACGTTCACGGGATCCATAATCCAAAAGGTTAGCGCGCCAACCGCCGGTGCATTGGAGGCGCACAGGGAAGAAACCGCGTCAGGCCCCGTTGCGCGGGTCCCACCGATACGCACACCCCGATGTGAGGGGGATTTCCGGTTACGGGGTAGCTAAAAGTTCCATAGAAGGCCTTTAGCCGGACCGTATTACCTACTTTCAGCGCCGAGTGCCCTAAGATGTGCAGGTAGGGACCCCTATGGGTCGCGACACCCAGAATCTAAGTTTGACAACGAGAAACGGAGCTCACGTGTCTGAGAGCAAGAACTCCTTTAACGCGAAGAAGACTCTCGAGGTCGGCGGTAAGTCCTACGACTACTACGCCCTCGACGCAGTCGAAGGTATGGAGAAACTCCCCTACTCCCTGAAGGTGCTGGGCGAGAACCTGCTGCGCACCGAGGATGGCAAGAATGTCACCGAGGAGCACATCAAGGCGATTGCTAACTGGGATCCGTCGGCAGAGCCGTCCATCGAGATCCAGTTCACCCCGGCACGCGTCCTCATGCAGGACTTCACCGGTGTCCCCTGTGTGGTCGACCTCGCCACCATGCGTGAGGCCGTGTCCTCCCTCGGCGGCAACCCGGACCAGGTCAACCCGCTGAACCCAGCTGAGATGGTCATTGACCACTCCGTAATCATCGAGGCGTTCGGCTCCGAGAACGCTCTGGAAAAGAACGTCGAGATCGAGTACGAGCGCAACGAGGAGCGCTACCAGTTCCTGCGCTGGGGTGCAGAGAACTTCTCCAACTTCCGCGTCGTCCCACCGGGAACCGGCATCGTCCACCAGGTGAACATTGAGTACCTCTCCCGCGTTGTCTTTGACAACGACGGCGTAGCTTACCCTGACACCTGTATTGGTACGGACTCCCACACAACCATGGAGAACGGCCTGGGCATCCTGGGCTGGGGTGTCGGTGGCATCGAGGCTGAGGCGGCAATGCTCGGCCAGCCGGTGTCCATGCTCATCCCGCGCGTCGTTGGCTTCAAGCTCACCGGTGAGATCCCGGTTGGCGTGACCGCTACCGACGTTGTTTTGACCGTCACCGAGATGCTCCGCGATCACGGTGTGGTGCAGAAGTTCGTCGAGTTCTACGGCGACGGTGTCAAGCAGATCCCGCTGGCAAACCGCGCAACCATCGGTAACATGTCGCCGGAGTTTGGCTCCACCTGTGCGATCTTCCCGATCGACGAGGAGACTATTAACTACCTCCACCTCACCGGCCGCGACCAGGAGACAATCGACCGCGTCGAGGCATACGCCAAGGCTCAGGGTATGTGGCTCGAGCAGGGTGCCAAGGAAGCCGAGTACTCCGAGTACCTCGAGCTCGATCTGTCCACCGTCAAGCCGTCGATTGCTGGACCGAAGCGCCCGCAGGACCGCATCCTGCTCGCAGAGTCCAAGGAGACCTTCCGTAAGCAGCTGCCGGACTACAACACCGCTGGCGACGGCCACGCAGAACCGGTTCGCGCCGAGAAGGTCGAGACCGTTTCCTACAACGAGTCCTGGCCGGCAAACGGCGAGTCCGCTGCTGACGGCTCTGAGGGCCGCGCTTCCAAGCCGGTTATCGTCGAGTCCCCGCAGGGTGGCGAGTACACCCTCGACCACGGCATGGTTGCCATCGCAGCAATCACCTCTTGCACCAACACCTCCAACCCGTCCGTCATGGTCGGTGCGGCGCTGCTGGCACGCAAGGCTGCTGAGAAGGGCCTGAAGGCGAAGCCATGGGTGAAGACCATTATGGCTCCGGGCTCCCAGGTCGTTGACGGTTACTACAACCGCGCTGACCTCTGGAAGGACCTCGAAGCTGTCGGCTTCTACCTGTCCGGCTTCGGCTGTGCATCCTGCATCGGTAACTCCGGCCCGCTGCCGAACGAGATCTCCGCTGCGATCAACGAGTACGACCTGACCGCAACCGCAGTCCTGTCCGGTAACCGTAACTTCGAGGGACGTATCTCCCCCGACGTGAAGATGAACTACCTTGCCTCCCCGCTGTTGGTCATCGCGTACTCCATCGCCGGCACCATGGACTTCGACTTCGAGACCCAGCCGCTGGGCCAGGATGCAGACGGCAACGACGTCTTCCTGAAGGACGTCTGGCCGTCCGCTGATGAGATCGAGGGTGTCATCGCTGACACTATCTCCCGTGAGATGTACGAGAAGGACTACGCTGACGTCTTCAAGGGCGACAAGCAGTGGCAGGAGCTCGACATCCCGCAGGGCAAGACCTTCTCCTGGAACGAGGACTCCACCTACATCCGCAAGGCACCGTACTTCGACGGTATGCCGGAGCAGCCGGAAGCTGTTCAGGACATCACCGGCGCTCGCGTGCTGGCTAAGCTGGGCGACTCCGTGACCACGGACCACATCTCCCCTGCTTCCTCCATCAAGCCGGGCACCCCGGCTGCGAACTACCTGGATGCACACGGTGTGGCTCGCCACGACTACAACTCGTTTGGTTCCCGTCGTGGTAACCACGAGGTCATGGTTCGCGGTACCTTCGCTAACATCCGCCTCCGCAACCAGCTGGTTGAAGAGGCCGGTGGCTACACCCGCGACTTCACTCAGGAAGGCGCTCCGCAGGCGTTCATCTACGACGCTGCACAGAACTACGCCGAGAAGAACATCCCACTGGTCGTCCTGGCTGGTAAGGAGTACGGCACCGGTTCTTCCCGTGACTGGGCTGCAAAGGGCACCAACCTGCTCGGCGTCCGCGCTGTCATCACCGAGTCCTTCGAGCGTATTCACCGCTCCAACCTGATCGGTATGGGTGTTCTGCCGCTGCAGTTCCCGGAGGGCGAAACCCACGCTTCCCTGGGTCTGGACGGCACCGAGACCTTCGACATCACCGGCATCACCGCCTTCAATGAGGGCGACGCTATTCCGGAGACTGTTCACGTCACCGCCACGAAGGATGATGGCGAGAAGATTGAGTTCGAGGCTAAGGTCCGCGTCGATACGCCTGGTGAGGCTGAGTACTACCGCCACGGCGGCATTCTGCAGTACGTTCTGCGCCAGATGGTCAAGAACTAAGCTGCGTAGCTGAAGGCCGGTTCCCCTCGTGGGAGCCGGCTTTTCGCTTATCGACGTCCCGCCACTTACAATCCTCCCTTATGCCCAAACTGCTCTTCCTGTCTTTGCGCAACGGACCGGTTGGTCCTGCGGTGTCCCACGCTGAATACCACGACACGCTGCGCGCAACCGGTTTGAGCACAAATGACATTGAGTTGCGCTCCATCTCGGATGAGACCTCCAAGTTGGGCAGCCTTGATGGGGTGAGCGGCATCTTTGTCGGTGGTAGTTCACTGAACATCACTAATGAGGAGTACTCGCCGTGGCAAAAACATGTGCACGAGATCCTCGCCGAACTCGTGGAAGGCGACATCCCCGTCTTCTTCGTCTGCTATGGCATTAGCTGGCTCACCCACCACTTGGGTGGTCTGGTCGGACACACCCACCCGGAAACATCAGGTCCCACCATTGTGAGCACACTGCCCGCTGCAGAGGAAGATCCACTCATGGCTGGATTGCCCAAGTTGTTCACCGCACTGACCGGGCATACTGAAAACCCTCTCGCAGCCCCAAAGGGTGCGACGCTCCTGGCCGAAGGACCGTCCTGCCCAATTCAGATCCTGCGCTACCGCGACCATGTGTGGGCTACGCAGTTCCACGCGGAGATGGATGCCGCCGCGATGAAAACGCGCATGGATTTCTACTACGACTACGGCTATTTCCCGCAGGCCGAGTACGACACTATCGTCGCCGGCCTCCCCAGCGTGGATACGACAACCGCAAACGCCCTGGTGAAACGTTTCTCTGAATTCTGCCTAGAGCGCTAACTCCCGCGCTGGCGTGTCCCCGTCTTCGAAGTCGAAGGGGTTCGCAGGCATCGCCTCACGCCCGACGGCCTCCACAATTACCTGCGCAACGAGCTCACGCGAGGTCGTAGATTCTGGCCGCGTAGTCTCGTCTACGGCACGACCACCATGGGAGCGCTCCACGGTCAACCTCGTCGGCCCCAAGATGACATAGTCGAGCTCCGACTCCAACAGGCGCTTATCGACGGCCTTCTTCGACTCCACATAAGCGAACCAGCTGCTGCCGTCGTCCACCACTGTCGCTTTCGCAGCGCCGGCATAGGACACCATGACGAGCTTGGGTGCGAACTCCCCCAATTCCTCCAGCGCACCGATCATACGCAATGCCGCATCTCGGTCCACCGCATACGTCCGCTCCGGATCACCCCCGCCCGCACCAGCGGACCACACCACCGCGTCAAACGGAGTGAGCAAACGTGCCCACTCCTCCGCGTCCAAGCGGGTGAGGTCGGTGACGATGGCGGTAGCGGAGGCGCCGATAAGCTGCTGAACATGCTCCGGGTTGCGCACGAGACCGGCGACTTTATGCCCCTCCGCAATAAGCAATGGCACGCTCAACTGGCTGACCTTCCCGCCAGCACCAATGACGAGAACGAATTGAGTGAACTCTTGTTCCATGCCGCCCAGGCTAGCGAAAAATGGGGTCGCCGAAGAGGGAGCGCAACGCTCCGAACAGGTGACGATATTCATCACCGGATAGCCCCGCGGCGACACCCACACCGGCCCGCCCCTGATTCGCTCGACTCGCCCGCGGGCCTGTCGCCACGGATCATCGTCATTGACCCTGTTGTGATAGCGGCACAGCGGCGTCAGGTTGTTCACGTTGGTCTCTCGCCCATGCTTCCACGCCGTCATGTGGTGGAGTTCGCAGGCATCCGCCCCGTGGCGGCAACCGGGCACCGGACACGCCGGAGTGACCGCCCGTGCCAGGTCGCGCTGCTTCTGGTTAGCCAGGCGCTGACCGCGATACAGGTTCACTGCGCCCTGCTGCGGGTGGAATAGCCCCACTTCCAGGTCCGCACCATGAAACGTAGCGAGGAACTCTGCACCGGTCATCGTGGTGCCGTCGGTGAGACCAAGGATCGTCTCATCGCCCTCTTGGCGCACAATACGCGCGTACTCCGGCAGAGGCACCAGCACTAACGGGCGCGGCACTGCCCGCGCAACCCCACCGCCAAACTCCAGCATCGTCATAAACGCCTCAAACAGCTGCGGGCCACGCGGGCGCGACGGATCAATGTCCTGGCTCAACGAGTGTTCCAGATCCGCCATGATGCGCTCCGGTCCCGTCACCATCATCGCTCGTTTGCCTCTGCGCGAACCTGTGAAGCCCACCCCATCCGAAGGCGGCGGCGGTTCCACGGCAGGAACAATCTCCTTGGCGCGCCGCCGCACGGTCTCGTAACTTCCCCGCACGTCCAGCAGGGTGTGGCGGAGGCGCCAGCGGTCCACGGGATCGCTGATCAGCTTCGTGCTCTCTTCGATCAAGGTCAAAGTGTCCATGGAGACGCGGTTCGCGCGAGCCTTAGCCACCCCGAGACTCTGCTGCTTCTTCAACCTCGTCGATCCGAAGTACACTTCGTGCACCTTGGCCCAGTCGCGCACACGTTTCGGCTGCACCCCGGCATCAAGCGCCGCCTGGCGGTCAAAGCCAGCCAAGGTGTCCACCCCGGCAGCAACGGCGCCGAGGAACTCTCCGAAACCAATCATGTCTGCCACCCTGACACGGCCAAGAACTCCTGTAAAGCGCGCGTTTCTGAACCTGTGGATAACCCCGATATCGGCAAAAGTTATCCACAGATTCCGGCAAACCGCCCGCGCCTGCTGCCCCAGTGACGTAGACTCGCCTGTTTGGGGTCTAGCATGGGAAGCCATGTACGCGATCATCACCACCACCGGCCCGGACCGGACCGGCATCATCGCTGGAGTTGCTCAGGCTGCGGCGGATCACAACATCAACATCGTCGACGTGTCGCAGACCCTCATGAGTGATTTCTTCACCATGATCATGCGGGTTGCACTGCCGGAAGAAGGCTTTGACATCGCCGCTCTCCAGGACACGCTCACGTCGGTGGGCGCAGACCTTGGCGTGGATATCCGCGTCCAGAGCGAGGCCCTGTTCACCGCGATGAATGAGATCTAGCGCCATGGGCAACGAGCTGAACTTCAAGTCCGCCAGCATTATGGACGTCATCTCGATGATCGAGGACTACCGCCTAGATATCCGCACCGTCACCATGGGCATTTCGCTCATCGGCTGCACGCGCTCCACGATGGCAGCCACTGCGCAGGCTGTCTACGACCGGGTGACCGCGCGCGCCGCACGGCTTGTCGACGTCTGCCAGGGCATCGAACGCGAACTCGGCATCCCCATCGTGAACAAGCGTGTGTCGGTCTCCCCGATCGCGCTCGTCGCAGCGGGCTTGGACGGCAATCCGGCCGACATAGCCCACGCTCTCGACAAAGCAGCCCAAGAGCTCGGCGTGAACTTCATCGGCGGTTACTCCGCGCTCGTGGAAAAGGGCGCCACGGAGGCCGATGAGCGCCTTATCGCCTCCATCCCCGAAGCCTTGTCGAACACGGAATTTGTCTGCGGTTCCGTGAACGTTGCGTCTTCCCGCGCCGGTATCAACATGGACGCGGTGAAAACCATGGGCAAGGTGGTGAAGGAGGCGGCGGAGTTGACGGCGGAGAGGTCGTCGATAAGCTGCGCGAAGCTCGTTGTTTTCGCGAACGCTGTGGGCGACAACCCCTTCATGGCTGGCGCGTTCCACGGTATTGAGGAGCCGGACACCGTCATTTCCGTCGGTGTGTCGGGCCCGGGTGTGGTGGACCGTGCGATCACCCCGTTGGCGGGTAAGTCGCTCAATGAGGTCGCCGAGGAGATCAAGAAAGCCGCGTTTAAGATCACGCGCGCGGGCCAACTCGTAGGCACTCTCGCGGCCCAGCGTCTCGGAGTGCCGTTCGGCATCGTTGACCTTTCGCTCGCCCCGACGGCAGAGGTCGGCGATTCCGTCGCCCACATCCTCGAGCACATGGGCCTGAACCAAGTGGGCACGCACGGCACCACCGCCGCGCTCGCACTGCTTAACGACGCCGTCAAGAAAGGCGGCATGATGGCCTGCTCCCGCGTCGGCGGCCTCTCTGGCTCCTTCATCCCAGTCTCTGAGGACCAGGGCATGATCGACGCCGTCCGCTCCGGAGCCATCTCTTTGGACAAGCTCGAAGCCATGACGTCGATCTGCTCCGTCGGATTCGACATGATCGCCATTCCCGGTGACACCCCCGCTGCAAGCATTGCCGGCATGATCGCTGATGAAGCCGCCATCGGTGTGATGAACCATAAAACCACCGCCGCCCGCCTCATCCCCGTCCCCGGCACAAAACCTGGCGACGAAGTCAATTTCGGTGGCCTCCTCGGCTATGCGCCGGTAATTCCCGTGAACCAGGTGAGCAACGCCCCGTTCATCGAGCGTGGCGGCTTCATCCCCGCCCCGGTCCACGGGTTCCGCAACTAAGCCTTGACCCTCACGCGGCGTCATAGTTCAAAATGGCGGCATGAGGATCTCTGACGTCGCGCGCGCTGCTGGCTGCTCCGTGCGCGCCATCCGCCACTTGCACGAAACCGGGGCCGTGCCGGAGCCCGCACGCACTCCTGGCAACTACCGCGACTACACCGTCCGTGACCTTGCGGCGGTACTTCGCGCCCGCGCGCTCATCGACGCTGGAGTCGCCACCACCCACATCCACTCCACAGACGCCATCGACCGGTCTTTGGAGCTCATCGACGCCCAAATTACCCACCTCATGCGCCAGCGCGACCGGCTTTCCGCCCTGAAAGAGGCGCCATTGGGGATGCCAAACGATGTGCGCACACAGTTGATCGACGTCCTCGGCGATACTGATTTCGTCCGCGGAGAAACCGAGAGCTTCGACCTTATGGCGCTCACCGGTGTAGCCACTCCAGCCACATGGGATCAGCTGCGCGCTAACCTCGCCGATCCCGCCTGCATCAAGGCGACGGAAGAGTTTGGGCGGGCATGGGAGACGGGGGACGTCGATAAGCTTGCCGAGCTGCTGCCACGCGGGATCATGCGCAATGTTGCTGACACGCTCGTGCCGGGCGAGGTCCCACTAACAGCTTGGGACACTGGGTGGCCGGATGTCGTGGAGAAACTTGCGGGTGGATTCCGTGACTAAGGTGCTACATCTGCTACGACAACACCCGGCGGTCCGTGCAGCGCGATATGAATGGGGACTCTACCGCGACCTCTGGTGGTGGACACGCGGCCGGACACTCCTACCGGAAGGCGCGCAGGCCTTTCCGCACCAGCCTGGGCGGCTCCAACTGGTAGCAATGTTCACGGTGGTCATCCTCATCGAACTCGTCGTCGTCCACCTGCTGTTACCCGAGGGTGCACTCCGCATCCTCGCACTGCTGTTATCGGTGTGGGGCATTGTGTTCATCTGGGCGCTCATCGCCAGCGAGCGGATCCGGCCGTCCTATCACGATAGTCAGCGTGTAGTTCTTCGTCGCGGCCGGAAGATCTTCGCGGACATTTCCCGTGACCTCATTTCCAAGCAATCGCCCTCGCGCAGTCACGCTGCTGAGACGGTAGTCGGCGATGGAGAGCTCATCCTCGGCGGGCCTGCCGGCACCGACATCCTGCTCACGCTGCATGCGCCTATCGAGGCCGCCGAAGACACCTACCCATGGCAAAAGAAGCGCACACAGCCGGTCAGCCGTGTCCGCTTCTATTCAGGCGGAGTTATACGCTAGCGCTTCTTGCCCACCGTGAAGTAGGCCGCCCAACCAATGGTGTTCACGCCGCCGATGAACGGGGTCCAGAACCATTTGGGGCCACGGAGACGGTGCGCGTCGGTACGTGAGAGGTCCCACAGTGCGTAGCCTTTGAGCGCGGTGTCGAGTGCGCCGAAGATTCCGGCGACGGTTTTCTCTTCCTTGCTGAGGGAGTTCCAGGCATCTTTGAGTGAATCAATTGGGTTCATAGAGTCCATCATCGTCTAGATTTACTCGGGTGACCACTTCTCGCCCGTTTTTGCTGTTGAGCACGCGCCCCGAAGATGAGGCCGCCGCGGAAGAGCTCGAAAGCTTCGCGAATGCAATGCTTGTCAGCGCCACCTCCATTGAGCAACGTCGCCTCGACCAAACCGAGCTCGGCGACGTGAACCTGGACGACTACTCAGCGGTGCTACTGGGTGGGAGCCCGTTCAACAACATGGAGCTGATGAAGTCCCCGTTGCAGCTGCGCGTGGAACGTGAGATCGGGACGTTGGTGGCGGAGTGCATTGACCGCGACTTCCCCCTACTAGGCGCGTGCTACGGCATTGGCGCGATTGGAACGGCAATCGGTGCGCGTTTATCTGACCGGTACGCGGAGGAAGCCGGCCCCGTCACGGTCACCCGCACCGACGAGCACGATGACGTCCTGGGGGACACACCCGCGCAGTTCGACACCATCGTCGGACACAAAGAAGCGATTGCGCAGATGCCGGAAGACCCGCGCATCACCACGCTTGTCACCGGCGAGGCCTGCCCGACCCAGATGTTCCGCGTCCGACAGCACGTCTACGCCACGCAGTTCCACCCGGAGCTCACCGCTGAGGCACTGGAATTCCGCCTGCGCCTCTACGCACACCACGGCTACACGTCGACGGAGACCTTCGAGTCCCAGATCGCCAAAGGCTACGACTACGACTACTCCGCAAATAACGCAATCCTGGCGAACTTCGCCGCCCGTTACGCGCGCTAGGCCAGCTCAACGATCTCCATGTAGTCGTCGCTCCACATGTCCTCATCACCCTCCGGCATGATGATCACGCGCTCGGGCTCGAGGGCTTTCACCGCGCCGGGATCGTGGGTGACCAGGACAACTGCGCCGGTGTATGTATTCAGGGCGTCGAGGACCTGCTCGCGGGATTGGGGGTCGAGGTTGTTGGTGGGTTCGTCGAGTAGCAGCACGTTGGCGCGCGACGACACGAGGGTCGCGAGCGCGAGGCGAGTCTTTTCACCACCGGAGAGCGTGCCGGCGGGTTGTTCGAGCTTGTCCCCGGAAAACATGAACGCGCCGAGTAGCCCACGGAGGTCCTGCTGGCCTGCATCGGGACACGCTTCGATGGTGTTTTCCCACACGGTCTTGTCAGGGTCGATCGTGTCGTGTTCCTGGGCGAAGTAGCCGAGTTTCAGGCCGTGGCCGGTGACAAGCCCACCTTCACCGTCGGTGCGCTCCACGCCCGCGAGCAGCTTGAGCAGTGTCGTCTTACCGGCACCGTTCGTGCCCAGCACGACCACGCGCGAGCCTTTATCAATCGCGAGGTCCACGCCCGCGAAGACTTCCAGCGAGCCGTACATCTTGGTCAGCCCCTTGCCGAAGAGCGGGGTCTTTCCACAGGGTGCTGGCTCAGGGAAGCTTATCGACGCCACCTTGTCCGCCACCCTTACCTCATCCAGCTCATGCATCATGCGATCGGCACGGGCGAGCATCTGTTTTGCGGCAGCAGCTTTGGTGGCTTTCGCGCCGAGCTTGGCGGCCTGCTTCTGTAGGGCGGATGCTTTTTTCTCCGCGTTGGCGCGTTCGCGGCGGCGACGTGCCTCGTCGAGCGCACGAGCGTCCTTGTACTTGGCAAAGCCCATGTTGTACACGTCCGCTTCCCCGCGCACGGCGTCGAGGAACCACACCTTGTTACACACGGCGTCGAGCAGTTCCACGTCGTGGGAGATCATGATGAGCCCGCCCTCATGTTTGGACAGGAAATCGCGGAGCCAGGTGATGGAGTCGGCGTCGAGGTGGTTGGTGGGTTCGTCGAGAAGCAAAGTGGTCTTGGACTTGCCCGCGCCGTCGTTGGCGGCGAAGAGGATTTGTGCGAGCTCCACGCGGCGGCGCTGACCACCGGACAGTGTCTTGAGCGGCTGGTCCAGAATACGCGCGGGCAGCCCGAGATTGTCGCAGATCTGCGCGGCCTCCGCGTCGGCCTCATACCCGCCGAGTGCCTGGAAGCGCTCCTCAAAGCGGGAGTATTTGGCAATCGCGGCATCGCGCTTGGAGCCCTCTTCGGTCTCCATGATCTCCTGCTGCCGGTCCATGGAGGACCGCAGCTGGTCCAGCCCACGGGCCGCAAGCACACGGTCACGCGCAGACTGCTCAATATTGCCCTCGCGCGAATCCTGCGGCAGGTACCCAATCTCCCCTGAGCGCGTCACGGAACCACCGTAGGGCTCGGTCTCGCCCGCCAGGATGCGCATCGTGGTGGTCTTGCCCGCACCGTTGCGGCCGACAAGACCAATGCGATCCCCCGGCTGCACACGCAGGTGCTGGCCGGGGGCGTTCAAAAGGGTCCGGGCGCCGACGCGGACTTCGAGGTCGTTGGTGACAATCACAACGGGTCAGTCTAGCGCCGCGGTCAAATCATCGGATTAGACGGCGAAGCCGAGTGCGCGCAGCTGCTCGCGGCCGTCCTCAGTGATCATGTGCGGGCCCCACGGCGGCATCCACACCCAGTGGAGGGAAATGGCATCCACGGTGCCAGAGCCGACGGCGGCGTTTTCAACTTGCTCCTCGATGACGTCCGTAAGCGGGCATGCCGGCGAGGTCAGCGTCATGCTGATAATGGCGGTCTTCTTGTCGCGTTCCTCTTCGATCCAGATGTCGTACACAAGGCCGAGATCAACGACGTTGATGCCCAGCTCGGGGTCGATGACGTCGTGAAGGTATTCGGCAACATCGGAAGCAATCTGGATCTGCTTTTCGGTTTGCTCAGGGCGCTCGCCAGGTCCGTCGAAGTTGGACTGGCTTGTGGTGTCGGTGTTGTCGGTAGCCATGTGTGTCTCCTATTTGTTCTCAAGTGCCGTGATCGCGTCGCTGGTCGCCGCTTGGAAGGCCTTCCAGCCGAGCAGCGCACACTTCACGCGTGCGGGGAATTTGGATACGCCGGAAAATGCGATGCCGTCGCCGATCAGGTTGGCGTCGCCGTCCTTCTCACCCTTAGAGGTAATCATCTCTTCGAAAGCGTCGAGCTTCTTCATCGCCTCAGCGACGGGCAGGCCGATCACTTCTTCCGTGAGCACGCTTGTCGACGCCTGCGAGATCGAGCACCCCTCCGCGTCATACGAGATGTCCTCCACTGTGGTGCCATCCGGCGACAGGTGCACACGCAGCGTGAGTTCATCACCGCAGGAGGGGTTGACGTGGTGAACCTCAGCCTCATATGGCTCACGCAGGCCCGCGTTTTGCGGGTTCTTGTAGTGGTCGAGGATGACCTCTTGGTACATCGCCTCTAGGTTCATGCTCTTCTTTCTTCTGCCTTGACCTTTAAACGGTTAGTTAGTTTTAGTTCTACCTTGTTTCAACAGCGCTAGGCACCGAAGAATTCCTTGGCGGCCTGGATGCCATCAATCAGCGCGTCGATCTCTTCGGTGGTGTTGTACAGGTAGAAACTGGCGCGCGCGGTGGACTGCGCGTTCAGCCCGCGGTGAGCTGGCCATGCGCAGTGGTGGCCCACGCGGATGCACACGCCTTTGGAGTCCAAGACCTGCCCAAGGTCATGCGGGTGGATGCCGTCAACCACAAAGGAAATGGCGCCGCCGCGCCGCTCAGCGGTAAGCGGGCCAGAAATAGTCAGCCCTGGAATGTCCTTCATCCGCTCCAGTGCATACGCAGTCAACCTGTGCTCGTGGGCGGCGATGTTCTCCATGCCGATCTCCTGGAGGAAATCAACAGCGGCGCCAAGACCTACGACCTGGCTGGTCATCTGCGTGCCAGCCTCAAAACGCTGGGGTGCTGGGGCGAACGTGGAACCCTCCATGCGGACAACCTCGATCATGGAGCCACCCGTCAAAAACGGGGGTAGCTGGTTCAGCAGCGTGCCTTTGCCGTAGACAGCACCAACACCAGAAGGACCACACATCTTGTGGCCGGAAAACGCCGCGAAATCCACGTCGAGAGCGTGCAAGTCCACCGGCATGTGTGGTACAGATTGGCAGGCATCCAACACTGTCAGTGCGCCAACGGCCTTGGCGCGGCGTACCATCTCAGGAACATCGGCCACCGCACCCGTCACGTTGGATTGGTGCGTGAACGCAACCACCTTGACCGTCTCATCCAAGTCGAGGGAGTCCAAGTCAATGCGCCCGTCCTCCGTCATCCCGTACCACTTCAGAGTGGCGCCTGTACGGCGGGCAAGTTCCTGCCACGGCACCAAGTTTGCATGGTGTTCAAGCTCCGTGACCACGATGGTGTCGCCCGCGGTGATACGGAGGTCGCCTGCACGATCGTCGCCAAGCGTGAAAGCAACGAGATTAAGCGCTTCCGTCGCATTCTTTGTAAACGCGATCTCATGATCCTGTGCCCCCACAAACGCCGCGATCTTGCCGCGCGCAGACTCATACGCATCGGTGGCCTCTTCGGCGAGCTGATACGCACCACGATGAACCGGTGCGAAAGTGTTCAGAACGAACTCCTCCTCCGCCCGCCAGACTCGCTCCGGCCGCTGTGACGTCGCACCAGAATCCAGGTACACCAAAGGCGTGTTATCACGCACGGTGCGCGAAAGGATTGGGAACTCCGCGCGAATAGCGTCGGTGTTCAAAGATCCATCGGGAAAAACGTACTCAGTCATAGAACTCGGTTCTCGCGTAAATGGGGGTGTAGGAAAAGGAAACGGCCGGCAATGTGCGTGGCCGGCCGTTTCTGTGGGGTTACAGGAATGCTTCGTACCCCTCGGCCTCAAGCTTCTCAGCGAGCTCGAAACCACCGGTGTGCTTGATCACACCGTCATCGAAGATGTGCACGTGGTCCGGGCGCACGTAATTCAGGATGCGCTGGTAGTGCGTAATCATGACGATGCCACCGTTAGTCTCCTCCTGGTAGCGGTTAATGCCCTCAGAGACAATGCGCAGCGCGTCAACGTCAAGGCCAGAGTCGGTCTCATCCATGATGGCGAACTTCGGCTTCATCAAGGAGAGCTGCATGACCTCGTGGCGTTTCTTCTCGCCGCCGGAGAAGCCCTCGTTCACGGAGCGCTCGCTAAACGACGGATCGATCTTCAGATCATCACGCACCTGATTGAGCTCCTGTACCCACTCGCGCAGTTTCGGTGCTTCGCCGCGAACAGCGGTGACAGCGGAGCGCATGAAGTTGGAGGAGGACACGCCAGGGACCTCGACCGGGTACTGCATGGCCAAGAAGAGACCAGCGCGTGCGCGCTCGTCAACTTCCATGTCGAGGATGTTCTCGCCGTCAAGAAGCACCTCGCCCTCGGTTACCTCATAAGACGGGTGTCCAGCCAGGGTGTAGGCGAGGGTGGACTTGCCGGAGCCGTTCGGGCCCATGATGGCGTGGGTCTCACCAGACTTGATGGTCAGGTTAACGCCCTTGAGAATCGGGGTCGGGTCCTGTCCCTCCTCGAGAGGCAGGACAGATGCGTGGAGGTTCTTAATTTCCAGAGTGGACATAGATTCTTTCTTTCTACTTACCTGTTATGTCTGTCGTTGATCCCCTGCGGGGCCGCGGGCGCGGCCTTACAGGTTCACCTGCTCGAGTTCGCCGGAGACGCGGTTGATCAGTTCGTCGCGCACGGAATCAACTGGGATGCGGTTGAGCACCTCGTTGAAGAAACCGCGAACGATCAGGCGACGGGCTTCCCCATCCGGAATACCACGGGACTTGAGGTAGAACAGCTGCTCCTCATCGAAGCGACCAACGGTGGCGGCGTGGCCGGCACCAGGGATGTCGCCGGTTTCAATCTCCAGGTTCGGGATGGCGTCTGCACGTGCTCCGTCGGTAAGCACGATGTTGCGGTTAGCCTCATAGGTTTCGGTGCCCGATGCGTTGGAGCGGATGAGCACATCACCCACCCAGCACGTACGTGCATCAGGCAGCTTGGAGGACTTATCGCCCTGCAGCGCGCCCTTGTACAGCACGTTGGAGCGGCAGTACGGGTGGTTGTGGTCGACCAGCAGACGGTTCTCAATGTACTGGCCGTCGTCCGCGTAGTAAACGCCCAGCAGCTCAGCGTCGCCACCGGAGCCGGCGTACTTAACGCGCGGTGTGTTACGCACAACTTCACCGCCGAAGTTAGCTGCAGTATGACGCAGCACAGCGTCACGGCCAACCACGATGCTCTGCGCGCCGACGTGCACGGCATCGTTTGCCCACTGGCCATCAACGATGACGGACACGTGTGCGTTATCCCCAATGAGGTAGTTGACATTATCGGCGTGGGTACCAGAGCCGGTGTATTCCACGATGAAGGTCGCGCGAGCGCCCTCACCTACCTCAATGTGAACGCCGGCGAAGGTGGTTACGTCCAGGCCAGCACCGGTGGTGGTGATAACAATCGGCTCGGCGATATCAGCATTCGCTGGAACAGACACGACGGTGGCGTGCGGCATGGAGGTCCATGCCTGCGCCGCAATACGGTCGACCGGTGCCGAAGTGGTCTTCAAACGCGCATCATCACGGTCAACCTGCTCCACGGTCACCTCAGCCGGAGCTGTGACCTCGACCTGTGCGTCACCCTGCGGTGCGAAACTACCGTTGTGCAGCCCACGCAGACGGCGCAATGACACAAAGCGCCAGATCTCATCGCGCCCCTGCGGGACCTCGAAGTCATTGACATCGTAGGAAGCGAACAGGTCGCCCTTGTTGTCATGGAAGGTCGCATTTCCGACCCTCTTCTTTGCGGGTGCTTCAGTCATTGTTTAACCAACCGATCCTTCCATCTGCAGCTCAATAAGACGGTTGAGCTCGAGTGCGTACTCCATTGGGAGTTCCTTCGCAATCGGCTCAATGAAGCCGCGCACGATCATGGCCATCGCGTCTTCCTCAGAAATACCGCGAGACATGAGGTAGAACAGCTGCTCCTCACTCACCTTGGACACCTTTGCCTCATGGCCCAGAGTCACGTGGTCATTGCGGATGTCGTTGTATGGGTAGGTGTCCGTGCGGGAGATGTTGTCCACCAGCAGCGCGTCACACTCAATGTTGGAGTGGGAGTTTTTCGCATTCGCGTTGATCTGCACCAGACCACGGTAGGCAGCACGACCACCATTGCGGGACACAGACTTAGACACGATGTTGGAGGAGGTGTTCGGCGCCATGTGGACGACCTTTGCACCGGTGTCCTGCACCTGGCCCTCGCCACAGAACTGAGCGGACAGGACCTCACCACGGGAGTTCGGACCGGTCATCCACACAGCCGGGTACTTCATGTTCACCTTAGAGCCAATGTTGCCATCGACCCACTCCATGGTGGCGCCTTCCTCGGCGCGGGCACGCTGCGTCACCAGGTTGTACACGTTGTTGGACCAGTTCTGGATCGTTGTGTAGCGGCAACGTGCGTTCTTCTTCACGATGATCTCCACCACAGCAGCGTGCAGCGAGTCCGTCTTGTAGATCGGGGCGGTGCAGCCCTCAACGTAGTGGACATATGCATCCTCGTCGACGACGATGAGGGTGCGCTCGAACTGACCCATGTTCTCGGTGTTGATGCGGAAGTATGCCTGCAGCGGGATCTCCACATGCACGCCTTTAGGCACATAGATGAAAGACCCACCGGACCACACAGCAGCGTTCAGTGCGGAGAACTTGTTGTCACCAGCAGGAACGACAGATCCGAAGTACTCCTTGAACAACTCCGGATACTCACGCAGACCCGTATCGGTGTCCACGAAGATCACACCCTGCTCCTCAAGGTCCTCACGGATCTTGTGGTAGACAACCTCAGACTCGTACTGAGCGGCGACACCAGCGACGAGGCGCTGCTTCTCTGCATCCGGGATACCCAGACGGTCGTAGGTGTTCTTGATGTCCTCTGGCAGGTCCTCCCAGCTGGTGGCCTGCTTCTCGGTGGAACGGACGAAGTACTTAATCTGATCGAAGTCAATGCCCGTCAGGTCCGGGCCCCAATTCGGCAGTGGCTTCTTGTTGTAGATGTCCAGTGCCTTCAGGCGCTGCTCCAACATCCACTCCGGCTCATTCTTAGCGGCAGAGATGGAGCGAACTACATCCTCATCGAGACCACGGCGGGCGTTTTCACCTGCCACGTCAGAATCGCGCCACCCGTAGTTATACGGACCCATCGACGCAATAATCTCATCATCATTCATCGGCTTTTCAAGGCCGGGTGCGGGAGTGCTGCTAGTCACGTCCTCCGCTCCTTTCCATTGTGGTTCCTCCAGCAAAGGTGCTGCTTTCGATCATGCTGATGTGGGCAGTACATACGCCATCCCCATTGGCAATTAAGGCCAACGGCGCGACGGCGGAGCCCACTAGCTCCGAAATCAGCTCGTGTTCCGCTTCACAAATTTCCGGGTACTCCGCAGCAACGGCATGTACCGGACAGTGATGCTGACACAATTGCATGCCCGAGCCTACGTGGTTGACTTCGGCTGCGTAGCCTTGGGATGCCATTGTGTCTGCAACATCGTGGGCCACATCGGCAATATCGCTTTGTGGCTTGTTTCGCAGGGGTCCGAGCAGTTTCTCGGCTCGTTTCTGCGCCAGTTTTTTCACTGCTTCACGCCCACCAATTTCCTCGATGGCTGCGAAGGCTTCTAGAGCCAACTCGTCGTAGCCGCTGCCGAAGCTGTCTCGGCCAGATTCAGTGAGCTGGTAGTGCTGTGCTGGCCGGCCGCGACCTGTCCGTCCTGCTGCACGGGCAGGTTTCGGGCTGTGTTCAACGAGGCCTTCCTCAAGCAACTTGTCTATGTGGCGCCGAACGCCAGCAGGTGAGATCCTGATCTCTTTCGCCAGCTGTGAGGCTGTCACAGGTGCGGAGGTGAGAATGGCCGACATGATCCGCCTGCGGGTGACCCCGTCAGTAGATCGCGCGATCTGGTTCATGTCTCCTCCTCACTCTGTTTCCTCGTGATCTCTCCTTTAGACAACACTAGTGTGCCTTTAATCGGTGCGGACCTCAACCTTGACTGTTTTGTAGACTGCTTCCTGTGAAAACGGACCGTGAGAACCCAAGGCGGAAGCTTTACCGCTTCGCAGGTGAATTGCCACGCCTTGGGCAACCGGGGTCGCGGTCGGCGGAACTCCACGCCGGCACCGTTTCTGGCACGTCCTCCACTACCCCCCTGCACCCCAGCATTGCCGAGCGTAACCGCTTTGAGATTCTGCGCATCCTTGGCATGGTGGGCACCTTGCTCATCGGCCTTGGCGGACTTGGAGCCGGCGCTCTACCCGTGGTGAATAACCCCTACGGGTCTTTCCCCTTCGGGGCGTTGATGGGGAGGATGATGGTGACGTCGTCAAGCATTGTGCTGCTTGGCGTCGGTTTTTTGGTCCTAGCGTGGCTACTAATGGGCTCCTTTGTGGGCGCGGATGGCGGACGTGCGCGCGTAGGCGTTCCGCTACTTTTGCGCACCTTCGGCGTGTGGGTCGTGCCGTTGGTGTTTACCGCTCCCCTGTTCACACAGGATATTTATTCGTATTTGGCGCAAGGCTCGATTGTGGCGCAGGGAATAGACCCATATTCTGCAGGTCCGGTGGAGCTGCTGGGACGCGAACACCCGCTTGCGCGGTCGGTGCCGTTCATTTGGGCGGAGTCTCCCAGCCCGTACGGTCCGGTGGCTTTGGCGATCTCCGCAGGCATTTCTATGCTGACCGGCGACTCGATCTTTTGGGGCGTGGTCTGCCATCGCCTGGTGTCTTTGCTCGGTGTTGCTGCCGCGGCGTGGGGCATTGTCGCCTTGGCACGCCGGTGCAATGTGAGCGGACCGGTGGCGGTGTGGCTGGGTGTGCTCAATCCGCTGGTGGTACTGCATCTCATCGGCGGTATCCACAATGAGGCGATCATGATGGGCATTTTGCTCGTCGGTTTTGAACTGGGGCTGCGCGGGATTGAAAGGCTTGATACCAACCGGGCGCTCGGACTCGGTTTGATTATTGCGTCGGGTGCGCTCATCAGTTGCGCTGGCATGGTCAAGGTCACTGGCTTCATGGCGCTTGGTTTTGTGGGCATGGCCCTGGCGCGACGCTGGGGAGGTGTCCGGGGAATCGCGGGCGCAACCGTTATAAAAACCGCAATCATGGTGGCCACCATCGGCGTTGTCACGATGGCCACGAGCATTGGTCTCGGATGGGTGACGGGCCAGGGCGGTGCGGCAACGATACGCAGCTGGCTGTCCTTGAGCACAGACATCGGTCTGGCGGCGTCCTTCTTCGGTGAACTGCTTGGTCTCGGCGATCATTCCGTGGCGATGCTCACTGTGACACGCACGGTGGCGCTGCTTGTTGCGGTGGCGTTTTGTGCGCGCATGTTGTTCGCAACATATAAGGGCACGATTGACCCCGTTGGGGGGCTAGGTGTGGCCACACTCGTATTGGTCATTCTTTTCCCAGTTGTGCACCCGTGGTATCCACTGTGGGGCATTATGCCGCTTGCCGCGTGGGCGAACCGAACGTTCTTCCGTGCAGGTGTTGCCATGTATTCGTCCGTTTTTGCGTTCCTCGTGCTCCCGCGTGGTCTCGCTTTGCCGCCGGCGACGGTGGCATTGATTTACTCGATGGCCTTATTCGTTGCGGTTACAGTGGTGCTTCTCCTCTTCGTGTGGTTGAGGGTTCGTCGCCCTCGCGCCCTACACTGATGTGCGATGAATGCACCTGTTTCTCGCCCGACCCAATCACGCTCGCTGTCTGACGATGAAGTTGCACTGTCAGTCGAAGGCGTCACTAAGAAGTTCGGCCCTAAGACCGCCGTCAATGACTTAAGCCTGTCCGCCCGCCGCGGGGAGGTTTTCGCTTTGCTTGGGCCCAATGGCGCCGGCAAGTCGACCACGATTGAGATGTGCGAGGGCTTCACTACCCCAACCTCCGGTCAGATCAATGTCCTTGGCTTTGATCCGCAGCGCGAACCAGAGGAAGTCCGCTCCCGCATTGGCATCATGTTGCAAGGTGGCGGGTCTTATTCCGGAATCCGCGTCAAGGAGATGCTCGACCTCACCGCCTCGTACAACAAGGAACCCTTGGATCCCACGTGGCTCATGGAAGTTTTAGGGCTTGAAGGTGTAGCTAAAACGACCTACCGGCGTCTCTCGGGCGGCCAGCAACAGCGCCTGTCTTTGGCGCTCGCGCTCATCGGTCGGCCGGAGTTGATCTTCCTCGATGAGCCAACCGCGGGTATGGATGCCCAGTCACGCCGCGCTGTGTGGGATCTCATTCGTGCGCTGAAGCGTGATGGCGTGACCGTCGTTTTGACCACGCATCTCATGGACGAGGCGGAGTCGCTCGCGGACTATGTTGCCATCATCGATCACGGCTCATTGCTCGTTGAAGGCACACCCGCAGAGCTTATCGACGGCTCTGCCCCCTCCGCCCTCGAAATCCACACGGATCGACCGTTGGATTTGGTGGCGGTAGCGGAATCGTCGACAGCTGAGCTGAAGCCTTCAGCCGAGGAATTGGTGTACCGGCTTGATTCGGCTGCGGATCCGTCGATTATTGCTTCCGTCGCTGCCGAAGCAGCCCGCCAGGACGTTCTGATCAAGCACTTGGGCGTGCGCCGTCGCACTTTGGAGGACGTGTTTTTGGACATCACCGGACGAGAGTTGAGGTCTTAGGAATCATCATGGATTTTGCACCCGGAACTTTTAGTCCCGCCCCGCAGCGTGCCAGCGTGGCGCGCATGGCTGCTGCTCAAGGGCGCATTGAAGCCAAACTCATGTTGCGCCATGGCGAACAGTTGCTGCTCAGTCTGATCATTCCTGCCGCGATCCTCATTGGCGCCGCCACGATGGATGTATTTGGTGGAGAGACGAGTTTGGATGAGCTCGTCCCCATGGTCTTCGCCATCGCTGCCGCAAGCGCTGGTTTCACTGGCCAGTCAATCTCCCTCGCTTTTGACAGACGCTATGGTGCCCTCAAACGTTCCGGCGCCTCCGGAGTTCCCACGTGGACGATCATCGCCGGCAAGATCATTGCGGTGTTAACCACGGTGCTTGTTCAGATCATTGTTTTGGGCACGATTGCATTCCTGCTCGGCTGGACGGTTTCGTTCCCCGGCGCTGTGTTAGGAATTGTGGCCCTGTTCATCGGCGTCACGGCGTTTACGGCACTGGGCTTGCTGCTGGGTGGCACACAGTCCTCGGAAGTTGTTCTGGCAGTATCCAACCTGATTTGGTTTATCTTGTTGGGCATTTTGGGCTGGGTTGTTTACTCCGGGCATCTGGGTTCCCCTGGTCTATGGGATCTGGCTCCATCAGTTGCTTTGGCCAGTGCCATAACCGGCGCACTCCACGGCGTCATCCATCTCACCGCATGGATGTCACTCTTATTCTGGACCGTGATGGGTGTGCTAGGCACCATACGCTGGTTCCGTTTTGACGGCTAGCTCCCAATTGGGCTCCCCCACTCACCTCTGCGAAAATGAATACCAACGGATTAAATACCCGCTCTTAACTTAAGGAAAGGCACGGAAACCTCGTGAGCTCCGCACCGCACCTCGATTCAACCGTCGGCGGAAGTACCGCCACGCTGCCCTTCTCCGAACGGATCAAACAGGTCCCCACGGTCAAGACACAGCGCATTTTCGCCTTCATCCTGCTGGTGGTACAGGCTGGCATCACATTCACCGGTTCTCTTGTCCGTGTGACCGGTTCGGGCCTGGGCTGCAATGAGTGGCCACTCTGCCACGAAGGTTCGCTGTTCCCGGTCCGTGGTGCCGCTCCGTGGGTTCAGCAGCTCATTGAGTTTGGCAACCGCACTCTCACTTTCGTAGTCGTGGCGGCCACGATCTTGGTATTTTATTCCGTGATGCGGGCAGGCCGTCGTAAAAGCATTGTTGTCCTCTCCGTTGTCTCTGGCCTCGGCGTGATTCTGCAGGCTGTCATCGGCGGTATTTCGGTGAAACTTGATCTACAGTGGTGGGCAGTGGCGCTGCACTTCCTTCCGTCGATGGTTCTCGTCGCTGTGGCGGCTGTTTTGTACATGCGTCTGGCTGAACCGGATGATGTGGAGCCACAACGCCGCTTTGATTCCACTGCGAGCACGCTGGCCATCATCGCCGCCGTGGCGCTGTGCCTCGTCCTGATCACCGGAACAATGGTGACGGGCTCCGGCCCCCACTCCGGCGACGCAGGCGTGGGCATGGAAGGCCGTTTGGAAATGGACACGGAGATGCTCGCTTACGTCCACGCTGCGTGCATGTACATTTACTTGGCCTTCACACTCGCCACCGCGTTCGTTTTACGGAAGCAGAAGGCACCGCAGGATGCTATGAAGACAGTGTGGGTGCTGCTGGCCATGATCGTGGTCCAGTGGGCCATTGGCGTCATTCAGTTCTATCTGGGTGTACCGCGTTGGACCGTGCCGGCGCACATCATCATGTCTGGCGTCGTGGTGGCCTTCACCGCTTTCCTGTGGGCCCACGGCCAGCGTCGCCTCCCGGTTCTGAACCCGAAGCAGTACAACACCACCACCTCTTAAGCGAGCTTCTGGTAAAAACTCCTACTGAACGGCCCAAATGGGCCGTTCAGTTGCGTAGCCTGGAAAACCATGAAGGCAATTCAGATTAGCCAGCACGGTGGCCCAGAGGTTCTCGTCCCCGCTGAAGTTCCAGATCCTCAGCCCACGGACGGCCAATTGCTCGTCGCGGTGGAGTATGCGGGTGTGAACTACATTGACACCTACTACCGCGAGGGAATCTATCACTCACCATTACCGTTCATTCCGGGCCAGGAAGGCTGTGGCCGCGTGATTGATGATCCAGCCGGTGAGATTGCTCCAGGCACCCTGGTTGCCTGGGAGTCCGCACCAGGGTCCTATGCGGAGAAGGTGTGCGTGGACCGCACCCGCCTGGTGGCTGTACCCCAATCTATCGCCCACGATGTTGCCGCCTCTATGTTGTTACAGGGTATAACAGCGCACTACCTGCTCCACGGTGTCAGGGAGACCCACTCCGGCGATACAATCCTGCTTACTGCCGGTGCGGGTGGCGTGGGGCTGTTGCTCACCCAACTCGCAGTGGCGGCAGGCGCCACGGTGTTCTCCGTCGTGTCCACGGATGAGAAGGAAGATCTGGCTTACGCTGCCGGCGCCACCGAGGTCTTCCGTTATTCAGAGGGCCTGGCAGAAAGCGTGAGACGCCGCTGTGGTGGGCGTGGCGTGGACGTTGTCTACGATGGCGTGGGCAAAGAAACCTTCCAGGAATCCCTCGAGGCCGTCCGTCCACGCGGACTTGTGTGTCTGTTCGGGGCAGCTTCCGGCCCAGTCGAGCCCTTTGATCCTCAGCTGCTCAACAAACACGGCTCCATCTTCCTCACTCGCCCCTCTATCGGGGCGTATACCGCCAGCGAAGACGAATTCCGTATGCGCGCCCAAGCCGTCGTACGGGCGGTGGAGGACGGAACGCTCAACATCCGCGTCCATGAGCCCTACGCATTAGAAGATGCGCGCCAGGCCCATGAGGACCTCCAGGCGCGCAAGACAACGGGTTCGATTGTACTAAAGGCGACCTAGCCTAGGCCACCCGGGAACAGTTCGGCCATGGTGGTCAATCCTAGAACCGCGTCGAAGGACAGGCCAAGGAAGAGCACAGCCAGGTAATTGTTCGACAAGATAAACAACTTCAGTGGCTTCACATCCACGCCATTTTTGATGTCGGTGTGCAGACGCTGCGCCATCACCAAGAAAGCACCTCCACTGAGCACAGCGATGAGCGCGTAGATCCAGGATGCCGCCGGAACCAGCAACAGCGACACCAATACGGTCACCCAGGAGTAAATGAGGATCTGCTTGCTTGTTTCCTCAGCGGTTGCCACCACCGGCAGCATGGGCACATTCGCACGTGCGTAATCTTCGCGGTACTTCATAGCCAGCGCCCACGTGTGCGGCGGGGTCCAGAAGAAAATAATGAGGAAGAGCACGATGGCTTGCCACCAGCGGTCCGGGCTCCCATCGTGAACGTTATCGCGGATCACAGCCCAGCCGACCATCACCGGCATGCAGCCAGCAGCACCACCCCAAATCACGTTCTGCCACGTGCGGCGCTTGAGCCACTTGGTGTACACGAAGATGTAAAAGGCGTTGGTCAAAATGATGAAGAATGCAGCCAGCCAGGATTTACACACAAAGCCAAGCCACAGCACGGAGACGACAAGGAGCACCCACGCAAAAATGCGCGCACGTTGCTTCGTTACTTTATGGCGCACGAGAGGACGCGCACGAGTGCGCCCCATCTTCTGGTCAATGTCGTAGTCGGCGACCATGTTGAAAGTGTTGGCCGCACCGGCCCCCATCCAGCCACCCAAGAGCGTGGCAAGGATCAGCCAAACGTGAACTTCACCGCGGTCTGCCTGCAGCATCGCGGGAATAGCGGCGATGAGCAGGAGTTCAATGACCCTCGGCTTCGTCAGTCCGAAGTACGCCTTGATGATCTCCACTACATCTCCTCTTTAATCCTGCACCGTCGCACTTTTGCCTACGTCTTTCTCATTAGTCGCCAGGCAGGCGCAGATAGTTCCCGATGTCAGACAAGAGCATTCGCTTATCCACGACTCCCAGGCATGCTACCGCCGGTCCATCGTTGCGCGCTAATCCTCGCCGATAAGCATCTGTGCACGGTGGTGCTGAACCGACTGAGCTTTGGCACTAGGGTGGGGGGAAGTTATATTCGCACGATTTTTTAAGCGAGGACTTCACGTGACTTCCACTGAGATCAACCTGCCTGATGAGCTGAAGGCCATGACCGTGGCCCGCTACCCAGAAGACTGGACGGAGGAGGACACCCGCGCGGTGAACACCGCCCGAATCCTCGCTGCTGATTCCGTTGAGAACTGCGGGTCTGGCCACCCGGGCACGGCGATGTCTCTCGCTCCCCTGGCCTACACCTTGTACCAGCGTGTGATGCGCCATGATCCGAGCGATCCGAATTGGGTGGGCCGTGACCGCTTCGTGCTGTCTGCCGGTCACTCTTCGTTGACTCAGTATATTCAGCTGTACTTCGGCGGTTTCGGGCTGGAGATTGAGGACCTTCAGTCCTTGCGCACGTGGGGCTCGAAGACGCCGGGTCACCCGGAATACAACCACACTGCGGGTGTGGAGATCACCACTGGTCCGCTAGGTCAGGGCCTTGCATCCGCTGTGGGCATGGCGATGGCTGCGCGCCGCGAGCGTGGCCTCTTCGACCCAGAAGCTGCTCCGGGCCAGTCTCCTTTTGATCACTTCATTTACGTCATCGCGGGCGATGGCGACCTGCAGGAGGGCGTGACCTCTGAGGCCTGCTCTTTGGCCGGTACGCAGAAGCTGGGCAACCTGATTGCGTTCTGGGATGACAACCGTATTTCTATCGAGGATGACACGCAGATCGCCTTCACCGAAGACGTGGTGGCCCGCTACGAGGCCTACGGCTGGCAGACGCTGACCGTGGAGTCCGGTGAGGACGTTGCTGCAATCCTGGAGGCTGTCGAGCAGGCGAAGGCTGAAACTTCCCGTCCGACTCTCGTGCGTGTGAAAACCGTCATCGGTTACCCAGCCCCGAACCTTATGAACACGGGCGCGGCCCACGGTGCAGCACTCGGCGCGGAGGAAGTTGCGGCAACCAAGAAGATCCTGGGCTTTGACCCGGAGGTCATGTTCCCGGTCGAGGAGAAGGTGATCAACCACACCCGTCGCCTCGTTGAGCACGGTGCGCAGGCGCATGCTCATTGGCAGAAGCTTTTCGACGACTGGGCTGCCGCCAACCCCGCCAACAAGGAGCTGCTGGACCGCATGACCGTCCGCGGCCTGCCCGATGGCTGGGCCGATGAGATGCCTACCTGGGAACCGGACGCCAAGGGTCTGGCTACCCGTAAGGCTTCAGAGGCAGCCATCCAGGCGCTGGCAAAGACCCTGCCCGAACTGTGGGGCGGTTCCGCTGACCTGGCTGGCTCTAACAACACTCTGATCAAGGGCGAGCCTTCCTTCGGCCCAGAGGAAATCTCCACTGAGATGTTCACGGCGCATCCGTACGGCCGTAACCTGCACTTTGGCATCCGTGAGCACGGCATGGGCGCGATCATGAACGGCATTGCCCTGCACGGTGGTACCCGCGTCTACGGTGGCACCTTCCTCATCTTCTCCGAGTACCTCTACCCCTCTATCCGCGTCGCCGCGCTGTCCGGCATTGACGGCTACTACGTATTCACCCACGATTCGATCGGTTTGGGCGAGGACGGCCCAACCCACCAGCCGGTAGAAACCCTTACCGCATTGCGCGCCATCCCAGATCTGGCTGTCATTCGTCCGGCCGACGCTAACGAAACCTCCGCTGCATGGAAGGCCGCCATTGAGGGCCGTGAGCAGCCGAAGATCCTGGCATTGTCCCGCCAAAACCTTCCTGTGCTTGAGGGCACAAAGGCGAAAGCTTTCGACGGCCTGTCTAAGGGCGCTTACGTCCTGGTTGAGGCTTCCAAGCCGACACCGGACGTGATCCTCATGGCTTCTGGCTCTGAGGTGCAGCTGGCGGTTGAGGCTGCGAAGACTCTCGAGGCTGACGGCACCGCCACCCGCGTTGTGTCCATGCCGTGCATGGAATGGTTCCTGGAGCAGGATCGTTCCTACATCGACGAGATTCTCCCACCGTCGGTCACTGCTCGTGTTTCCGTCGAGGCAGCTATTGCTATGCCGTGGTTCCGCTTCACCGGCGACAAGGGACGCAACGTCTCCCTCGAGCACTTCGGTGCCTCCGCACCGGGCAACGAGCTTTTCACCCGCTTCGGCATCACCACCGACGCTGTTGTGTCCGCTGCACGCGAGTCCCTGGCTTCCGCCCAGGGCAACGTTGCCGAGTCCGTGTCTGAACCGCAGGCTGACCGGGTCCGTGGCGACCAGATCTAACCACCACTTCGCTTTAAGGAGTTCCCTCCAATGACCGCCATTGACCGCTTGTATGAGCTCGGCACTTCCACGTGGCTAGACGATTTGTCGCGTGAGCGCATCACCTCCGGCAATATCGTGGAACTGAAGTCCACCAAGTCCATCGTTGGTGTGACCACAAATCCGGCGATCTTCGCTGCCGCGATGTCGAAGGGGAACGCCTACGACGCACAATTGGCTGAGCTCAAGGCACGTAGTGCGAGTGTCGATGACGCCGTCTATGCCATGAGTGTCAAGGACGTGCAGGACGCGTGTGACCTCTTCATGGATATCTACGAGTCCACGGGCGGCAAAGATGGCCGTGTTTCCATTGAGGTGGATCCCCGCCACGCCGATGATGAGGCCGCCACCGTGGCCCAAGCCACGGAATTGTGGGCGCAGGTGGATCGCCCGAACGCCATGATCAAGATCCCAGCAACGGATGCTTCCCTTCCGGCGATCACCGCGGCACTGGCGGAGGGCATATCGGTGAACGTCACCTTGATCTTCTCTGTGGAGCGCTACAAGCAGGTCATCGACGCGTTCAAGGCGGGCATTACGCAGGCGGCCGCTAACGGCAAGAATGTTTCGCACATCCACTCCGTTGCTTCCTTCTTCGTTTCTCGCATGGACACCGAGGTGGATAACCGCCTTGACTCCATCGCGGGTGAGCACGCTGAAGAAGCACAGGCACTGAAGGGCAAGGCCGGTATTGCGAATGCGCGTCTGGCCTACCAGCTTTTCCTCGACGAGTTCGACACTGGGGCGATGTCGGCTCTTCCCCAGGGCACCAACAAGCAGCGCCCGCTGTGGGCATCCACCGGTGTGAAGAACCCGGACTACCCCGCGGACATGTACGTGACACAACTCGCTGGACCGGACACCGTGAACACGATGCCGGAGCCGACTATTGATGCTGCACTTACTGGCGATAATATCTCCGGCGACACCCTCACTGGGACTGCGGATGACGCCGCGAAGGTCTTCGCCGCCCTGGCCAAGGTCGGCATTGATGTAGCTGACGTAGTACGCGTTCTGGAACGCGAAGGGGTGGATAAATTCGTTGACGCCTGGCAGGAATTGCTCAATTCCATGGCGGAAAAATTGGGATAAAAAACCTTTGTCGTGGCCGTGGAAATGAGGTTTACTTTATTGAAGTAATTTGGGTCACCACTTCGCGTAAGCTCCCCGCCCATCACATGACTCCGGTGCGGGGAGCTTCGAAGATTAAGAAGGCTCCCGCTTATCTGACGAAAGGTGTTCGACGTGTCGGAACCGGCACCCGAATGGGTCAACCCTCTCCGTTCCCCCGCCGACCGGCGGCTCCCCCGGATCGCTGGCGCCTCCGGCATGGTCATCTTCGGCGTGACCGGCGACCTCGCAAAACGCAAGCTTCTGCCAGCTGTGTATGACCTTGCCTACCGCGGCTTGTTGCCCGCCGGTTTCACCCTTGTGGGCTTTGGCCGCCGCCCGTGGTCCAAAGAAGATTTTGAGTCTTTCGTCCGCGAACAGGTTGAGGTGGGTGCCCGCACCGATTTCGATGAGCATGTGTGGGCCCGGCTCGCCGAAGGCATGCACTTTGTGCAAGGCGCCTTCGACGACGATGCCGCTTTTGACAACATGGCAGCGTTGCTCAAGGAAATGGATGCCACCCGTGGCACTGCCGGCAACTGGGCGTTTTACCTCTCCGTGCCGCCGGAGTACTTCTCCAACGTCATTGATCAGCTAGACCGCACCGGCATGGCTCACCCCACGGTGGAACAGTGGCGCCGCGTGATCATCGAGAAGCCTTTCGGCCATGACCTGAAATCGGCTAAAGAGCTCAACGCCACGATCAACGCAGTTTTCCCGGAGCGTGCGGTGTTCCGTATCGACCACTACCTGGGCAAAGAGACTGTTCAGAACATTCTGGCTTTCCGTTTTGCCAACCAGCTCTTTGAGCCGATCTGGAGCTCCCGCTACGTCGACCACGTGCAGATCACCATGGCGGAAGACATCGGGCTTGGTGGGCGCGCTGGCTACTACGACGGCATTGGCGCTGCCCGCGATGTCATCCAAAACCACCTACTGCAATTACTTGCGCTCGTGGCTATGGATGAGCCGGTGTCCTTCTCCCCACGCCAGCTGCGCTACGAGAAGTTGAAAATTCTCCGCGCAACGAAACCGGTAGGCCCCTTCGAGGAGACAACGGCACGTGGCCAGTACACCGCCGGGTGGCAGGGCTCAGAGAAAGTCGTTGGTCTGCGCGAGGAAGAAGGCTTTGATCCGGATTCCACCACGGAAACCTACGCTGCCTGCACCCTGGGAATTAACTCGCGTCGTTGGGCGGGTGTGCCTTTCTACCTGCGCACCGGTAAGCGTCTAGGCCGTCGCGTGACGGAGATTGCCATGGTGTTCAAGAAGGCACCACACCAGCCCTTTGCCCCAGGTTTGACCAGCCAGCTTGGAGCGAACACCTTGGTCATTCGCATTCAGCCGGACGAAGGCATCCTCATGCGCTTCGGATCCAAGGTGCCGGGCTCCACCATGGAAGTCCGCGACGTGAACATGGACTTCTCCTACACCGAAGCTTTCACGGAAGAATCGCCGGAAGCCTACGAGCGTCTCATTCTTGACGCGCTTCTCGACGAAACCGGCCTCTTCCCCACCTCCGAAGAAGTCGAGCGTAGTTGGGAAATCCTCGATCCGATCCTGGATTACTGGGCTGAAAACGGGCGCCCCGATGAGTATCCGGCGGGTACATGGGGCCCGACTTCCGCTGATGAAATGATGCACGCTTCCGGCAGGTCTTGGCGCCGCCCGTAACTGACAAGTACTGACTAGTAAAGGTCACCAACCATGATCGTCACACTGTCTGACACCTCCACCCGGGAAATCACCAAACTGCTCCTGGACAATCAGGAAAACCACTCCCTGGCCACGGGCCGAGTACTCACCCTCATCGTTGTTGCGGATATCGCTGATGATGTGGAATCCATCCTCGACAACGTCCGCAGCGCCTCCCACGAGCATCCAGCACGCGTTCTTATGCTCATCACGGGTAATCCCGACGGTGAAGCGTCCATGGACGCGCAGGCGATCTTGTCGTCCGATGCCGGGGCGTCGGAGATCGTCGTCATGGATCTGCACGGGGATCTGGCTAGCAACCTTGATTCCGTCGTTACGCCTTTGCTTCTACCGGACACCCCGATTGTGACGTGGTGGCCGTCCACCGCACCGGCAGATCCGAGCCTGCACCCTTTAGGCCGCCTTGCGCACCGGCGCATCACGAACGCGCGGGAGAATGTGGATGGCAACACCTTGCTGCGTTTGGCACACGGATACTCCCCAGGGGACTCGGACATGATGTGGTCCCGCATCACTAACTGGCGCGGGGTCGTCGCCTCCGCCGTGGATGCGTACCCCCACGACCCGATCAGCGCGGTGGAGATTGATGGGCCAGAGGATGACCCGAGCGTCGATATGGCAGCTGGTTGGCTCGCTGCATGCCTTGACCTCGAAGTCCACCGCACGACCAGCGAGGAGACTCACAATGAACCCTCCCGCTACTTCCCTGTCCGTCGCCTTACTTTGCAGCGCGCGTCCGGCCCCGTCACGGTGAGCGTGAAGGACGACAAAACAGTGCGCGTCACCGTCCCCGGCATTGCCGCCCAGTTCGTGTCCCTCGGAACACGCAGTGACGCCGATTGTTTGGCCGAAGAATTGCGCCACCTTGACCCCGACTTTGCGTACTCACAGGCGTTGAAAGCACTACCAAACGTGAAAGTTGTCTAAAGTCGATAGACAGAAAAAGCACCACAAGGAGCGATGAGCACATGGTTAGCGTCGAACAAGTCCCCAACCTGGATGTTTTGATTGACCAGGCGTCCAGTCGATTCGTAGATACCGTCGCGAAGATTGTGAACTCCGATGACGGCGGCGTCCACGGGGACGGCATCGCGCGCGTGGTTTTTACCGGTGGTGGCGCCGGCATCAAGTTACTGTCTCGCCTCGTGCGCGCAAAGAACCTCGACTGGTCCCGCATCCACGTCTTCTTCGGTGATGAGCGCAACGTCCCGGTGTACGACCCAGAATCCAACGAAGGTCAAGCACGCTACGCGTTACTGAACCACGTTCATATCCCGGAGGCCAACATCCATGGCTACCGAGCTGGTAGCACCACCCTGGAAGATGCCGCGGAAAACTACGCACGCGCAATCGAGCAGTTCGCCCCGCAGGGTTTTGATCTTCACTTGATGGGCATGGGCCCAGATGGGCACATCAACTCTCTGTTCCCCCACTCCAGGCAGCTGGCCGAGCGTAACAAGCTCGTCGTTGCCGTGAAGGACTCGCCGAAGCCGCCCGTAGAGCGCATCACTCTCGCACTGCCGGCCGTGGCCCGCGCACACGAAGTGTGGCTCCTCGTTTCCGGTTCAGAGAAGGCCCCCGCAGCACATCAGCTTATCGACGGCACAGTATCCGAAGAATGGCCCGTCACCCTCATCCCAGAGCTAGCGAAGACGGTTCTCTTTGTCACTGAGGATGCCGCCACCGAACCAGGGACCTAGTGCCGGGATTAGTTAACAAATTGTGAGTCGGATATCCGGGTGTCACGTCGTCGCGTCCAGCCGGATGACTCCGCGCCAACTGTCCGGAACTTTTTACGGTTTGCAGGGAACCGGGCTGTTGTCGCATGTCAGCGTGTTGTTTCGCGTGTTCTGGTTCGTGGTTTGGTGCGCGTGGCTTGTGGATAGTTGTGTGTTATCCACAGGCCGTTTTGGCCGTTTGCTGCGCGTTTGCGGGTTTCGGTTTAG
>NZ_JRNG01000014.1:0-74800 GCF_000759055.1 Corynebacterium tuscaniense DNF00037
AAATCCGACCACGACTCGTCCGTATTCGCGTTCGTGGTTTAAGGTGCAAACAGCACCCGAAGGTAGGCATCAAAAAATCCGCCCCGGCGTTTAGCCGAGACGGATTTGTTGAGTCTCTAGGGAGTTAGAAGCTCAACGTCAGTCTTACTTCTGGGTGAAGTTCTTCTGAACGAAGGTGATGACGTTAGCGAGCAGGCCAAGGACAGCGGTGAAAACGGCGATCCAAGCAGTGATAGCCTTAGGGTCCCAGTTGCCAGCCTTGTCGGAGGAGAGCTCCTTGAAAGACTCGAGGAAGGACTTCTTGTCCTTGTCCTGGTCCTTGTCGGTCTCGCCACCGTTGTTGGTGCTGCTACCATTGTCGCTGCCCTTGTTGTCCTTGCCAGGTGCCTCCGGGGCAGGAGTGGTGGTGGTAGTGGTCTCTTCAGCGAATGCTGGAGCGGCGACAACGCCGGAAACGGAAACGACGGCAGCGGTTGCTGCGGCGAGGAGGCTCTTACGGATCTTCATACGTAGCCCTTTCAGTGACTGCAATTCATTGATGACGTTGGACACTTTACAACTGCTACGAAGGTGTTGCAAGAGATAAAAGTGGCCGTGTGGCAGTGATTTCACAGGATTTTTAAAGTCAGGCTATTTATTTGGCGTTATTAGTGGGTTTTTGGACTAAATGCGTAACATCTCACACAAATTACACCGCCATGTGTGATGAAACTCACATGGCGGTGTTGGTGGTGCGGGGGTAGGGACACTAGGAGATTGTGGCCTTCTTGATCTTTACTTCTTCCTTTGGTGCGCCATCGCCACTGCCCATTGAGGACTGTCCGTCCTCAGCGATGCCAGCCTCAGCGATCTTGTCCAAGGTGGCCAGGCCTTCCTCATTGATGGTTCCAAAGTAGGTGTAGGAAGGTGCCAGCGGGGACTCGCCGTAGTTGAGGAAGAACTGGGAGCCGTTGGTGTTGGGGCCGGAGTTGGCCATAGCCACGGTGCCGCGCTCGTAGAGGACGGACATGTTGGTGTTCTCCGCATCATCGTCTACCGGGTACTCATCGGCGAACTGGAAGCCAGGGCCACCGGCGCCGGTGCCGGACGGATCACCACATTGCAGGACGTTGATACCACCGGAGGTCAGACGGTGGCAGACGGTGTCATCGTAGTAATTCTCCTTCACCAAGTACTCGATGGCGTTGACCGTGCACGGGGAGACAGAGCGGTCGAGAGTGAGGCCAATCGGGCCGGCGGAGGTATCAAACTCAACGTCGACGGTGCCGGTGGTGGAGATGTTTTCCTGCGGGGGCAAACCCTTGAAAAACTCGTCGCGCTCGTCCTTGGTGTAGGTACAGCTGACGGTCTCCGGCAGTGGGGTGGAGCGCTTCTTGGCCAATGCTGCCGGTTTCATATCTTCAGACGGGTCGGTGGACTGCTCGCTGGATTCCTCAGCAGCGATATCCTCATCCGAATCCCACGTTGCGGCGAAGTAGATGCCACTGCCGACAAGTGCCAGCACCAGGACGGCAAGTGCGGCGACAGACCACGGCTTGCTCTTTTCCTTGCGGTCGCGGGCTTTCAGCTCGCGGTCGAGTTCTTTCAGTGCGTCTTTGCCGCGCTGGGCGTTGTTCGTCACGTTGGCGGACCTCCACTTGTGGATTGATCGATTCATGTGCGGCCACGGTTGAGTTAGCCGGGCCGGATGCAGATAAACAGTATCAGCATAAAGGCGCTGGTTTTCTGTAGGTGCCTGCGCACGTGGCGCGGAATCTCTACGCTAGGGAAGCATGGCTACCGTAACTTTTAGAAATGAACCGACTACAACCTCTGGTGAGCTGCCCGCAGTAGGGGAGGCTTTGCCAGCTTTTGAGCTTGTTGATGGCGACATGGCGCCGGTGACCGACAAGGATTTCGCGGGCAAGAAGATCGTGCTCAACATCTTCCCGTCGTTGGATACCGGTGTGTGTGCCCAGTCTGTCCGCGCGTTCAACGAGCTCGCAGCTAACTTCGAGGACACCGTTGTGCTGTGTGTATCCAAGGATTTGCCGTTCGCACAGCAGCGTTTTTGTGCAGCCGAGGGCATTGAGAACGTTGTCAGTGCATCTGCTTTCCGTTCCACCTTTGGTGAGGATTACGGCGTGATCTTGCAGGGTTCCCCGATTAAGGGCCTGCTGGCTCGTTCTGTTGTTGTGACTGATGCAGACCACAAGATTGTCCACACTGAGCTCGTTCCTGAGATTGCCAATGAGCCGGACTACGAGGCGGCAAAGAACGCCCTGGAGAGCTAAATGCAGATCCAGGGACTCGCCGGTGGGCCATTCCAAACCAACACCTACGTCGTCGTAGGTAAGCCTGGTGCCAATGGCCGTCCGGAAGCCTTCGTCATTGATCCGGGTAAGGATATGGCGGGGCTGGTGAGGGAGGTCGTCGATAAGGCGGGCGCCGACCTCGTGGCCGTGGTGCTCACGCATGGACACATCGACCACACGCGAGATTGCGCGGAGTTCGATGTACCGGTGTACATCCACCCGGAGGATGAAGTGATGCTGGAACCCAAGTGGGGCGCACCGGGCAACTTTGGGCAGATTTTCGCCGTTGATTCGATGAAGCAACCTAAGGATCTGCGCCACGTTGAGATCGGCCGGATGGAATTTGCGGGCCTTGGGTTCCGCACCGTACATGCGCCGGGCCACTCGCCGGGCTGTGTGCTGTTCATCTCAGAGGATGAGGACGTGGTGTTTGCTGGTGACGTGCTGTTTGCCGGCTCCATCGGACGCACCGATCTGCCTTTGTCGGATCCCGCAGCCATGGACCGCACACTGGCCGGGCCAGTGTGGGACTTGGATGACAAACTGACCGTCTTGCCGGGCCATGGCCCCATGACCACGGTTGAGCGGGAGCGCGCGACTAACCCGTATCTCAAAGCAGCGGGGCAGGGGCGCTAAGATCGCCAAGGTGACCACCGAAAAGAGCGAAAAGTTTCAGCCCCTCTCCGCGCCGAAAGGTGTACCGGATTATGTGCCCCCAGCATCCGCAACGTTCCACGCGGTGCGTTCGGAGTTTGTGAAGCAGGCTCATCTTGCCGGATACCAGCACATTGAGCTGCCGGTTTTTGAGGATACAACGCTCTTCGCGCGCGGTGTGGGCGAATCCACCGATGTGGTGTCCAAGGAGATGTACACCTTCGCCGACCGTGGTGACCGCTCGGTGACCCTACGCCCGGAGGGCACCGCCGGTGTTATGCGTGCCGTCATTGAGCACAACTTGGACCGCGGTCAACTGCCGGTGAAGCTCAACTACTACGGCCCGTTCTTCCGCTATGAGCGCCCGCAGGCCGGCCGTTACCGCCAGCTCCAGCAGGTCGGCGTCGAAGCAATCGGCGTAGATGATCCGCTTCTTGATGTTGAGGTCATTGCGCTGGCTGACCGCTGCTACCGGTCCATCGGCTTGACCGGTTTCCGTCTTGAGCTGACCAGCCTGGGTGACCGTAATTGCCGCCCAGAGTACCGCCAGAAATTGCAGGATTTCCTGCTTGATCTTCCGTTGGATGAGGAGACCCGTCACCGCGCACAGATCAACCCGCTCCGCGTGCTGGATGACAAGCGCCCGGAAGTCCAAGAGATGACCGCCGATGCGCCGCTCATGCTCGACCACTTGGATGCGGCCTGCCGCGAGCATTTTGAAACAGTCACGGGTTCCCTCGATGACCTGGGCATTAAGTACGTGATCAACCCGCGCATGGTCCGTGGCCTGGACTACTACACCAAGACCTGCTTTGAATTCGTCCACGACGGACTTGGTGCCCAGTCCGGTATCGGCGGCGGTGGCCGCTACGACGGTCTCATGGCCCAGATCGGTGGCCAGGATCTCTCCGGCATTGGTTTCGGTTTCGGCGTCGACCGTTCGATCCTTGCACTCGAAGCTGAAGGCGTCACCATTGACGGCGTTGACCAGCGCGTGCAGGTGTACGGTGTCGCCATTGGTTCTGAGGCTACGAAGAAGATGGCCTCGCTTATCGACGAGCTCCGGGCCAACGGCATCTCCGCCGACATGACCTACGGGGGCCGTGGCCTCAAGGGTGCGATGAAGAGCGCGGACCGCTCCGGTGCACACACCGCACTCGTCCTCGGCGACCGCGAGATCGAAGCCGGTGAAGTCACCGTGAAGAACCTCGAAGACCACTCCCAGAAGACTGTTGCGCTTGACGCCGGGGCGATCATCGACGCGATCTTTCTTTAAGGGGCATTGCCCCTTAAAGAAAGGGAAGGGAGAAGGGGTCCTTAAGGGAAGAAGAGAGGGAAATGGGACTAACCCCTAGAAAGCTAGGGGTTAAAGTCTTCGACCGTTAGAAAACTATCGTTTTAGTCCGTGTGAGCTTGGCAAAGCTTGAGGATTAGGCTGCTCTAGCACTCGGTGATGCTCACCGGGAAGCCCAGCTGAACCGCGAGGCCACCGACGGATGTTTCCTTGTATTTGGTCATCATGTCGAGGCCGGTGGCAGCCATGGTTTCGATGGCATCGTCGAGCGTGACAATGTTGGTGCCGTCGCCCCATTTTGCTAGGCGTGCGGCGTTGATGGCTTTGACAGCGCCGATAGCGTTGCGTTCGATGCAGGGGACTTGGACAAGGCCGCCGACGGGGTCGCAGGTGAGCCCAAGGTTGTGCTCAAGGGCGATTTCGGCGGCGTTTTCTACTTGTTCTGGGGTGCCGCCGAGTATGGCGCACATGCCGGCTGCAGCCATGGCTGAGGCGGAGCCAACTTCGCCTTGGCAGCCGACTTCCGCGCCAGAGATGGATGCGTTGGTTTTGATGATGGCGCCAATAGCGCCAGCGGTGAGGAGGAACTCGCGCGCGCGTTCGGGGGAGAAGTCTGTAGTGAAATCTCGGCAATAGTGCATGACAGCAGGGATGATGCCGGCGGCGCCGTTGGTGGGGGCAGTGACAACACGGCCGTGAGCAGCGTTTTCCTCATTCACGGCGAGGGCGTAGAGGTTGACCCACTCCATAGCATCTAAGCCTTCGGAGTTGTGGCGTTTTTGCTCACTGGTCAGGAGTGCGTACATGCGTGGGGCGCGGCGGCGGACATTCAATCCTCCGGGAAGGGTGCCCTCGGTGGAAATGCCGTTTTTCACGCATTCCTGCATGGCAGACCAGACGCTGTCCAGATGAGCGGTGTAGACGGTTGCCCCGTGGGTGATGTTCTCATTGTGCGCGATAACCTCGGCGATAGTCAGACCAGTGCGGTCGCACACTGCAAGGAGATCCGCGGAAGAGTTGAAGGAATGGAGTCCATCGGGTTGTGAATCGGTGTGTTTTTCCTCCGCTTCCGCAAGAGCGGTGGCAGCGGCGATGCCGGAGCTGGCGCCTTCACCAGCTGCTTCCTGCATGGCGGCGCGGTCCATGATGAAGCCACCGCCGACGGAGTAGTACTCGGTGCGGCTGGCCAGGCGGGTGCCGCGAGCATCCCAGGCATCGAAGATAAGGCAGTTGGGGTGCTCTGCAACAGGCTTGGGGTTGAAGGCGAGCTCGTAGTCGACGGTGCCGTCTGGTCCACTGATAGTGCCTTTGGCTGGGATGGGGTCGCCGGGCACGGGTTCTACGGACTGGTCAGTGGTTAGCGGCGTGTAGCCGACCAGGCCCAGAAGTACGGCGCGGTCGGTGCCGTGCCCCACACCGGTGGCCGCCAAGGAACCACGCAGTTCCACATGGACTTCTGCGGGAAGCTGACCAAGCTTTTCCACAAAAGCAGCGCTAGCGCGCATCGGGCCCACCGTGTGGGAAGAGGACGGGCCGATGCCGATGCTGAAGAGGTCAATGACGCTCACGCGATGTGATGACATGACAACGAGGGTAGCGCGTATCGGGGACACAACAATTAGCTCACCGGGGCACTCCGAGCGAAGCCTAAGGGTGTTAGTCTGAAACATAGGTTAGAACCACAAACTACAGGCAGGTTCGTGCCACCCACTAGAGGAGATACACATGGCAACAGTGACCTACAACAAGGCGACGCGGATTTATCCGAAGGCGACGACACCGAGCGTCGATAAGCTTGATCTTGAAATCGCTGACGGTGAGTTCCTTGTGCTCGTCGGACCGTCTGGCTCCGGCAAATCCACCGCACTGCGCATGCTCGCAGGCTTGGAGGAGACAAACGAGGGCCGAATTCTCATCGGGGACCGTGATGTCACCGATGTTTCCCCCAAGGACCGTGACATCGCGATGGTCTTCCAGAACTACGCGCTCTACCCGCACATGACCGTGCGTGAAAATATGGGCTTTGCTCTGAAGATCGCCGGGATGGACAAAGACGAGATCAATCGTCGCGTTGAGGATGCGGCGAAGACCCTGGATCTCACGCAGTACCTAGACCGTAAACCGAAGGCTCTCTCAGGTGGTCAGCGTCAGCGCGTAGCCATGGGCCGTGCGATCGTGCGTGAACCGCAGGTCTTCCTCATGGATGAGCCCCTGTCCAACTTGGATGCGAAACTACGTGTGCAAACACGTACGCAAATTGCCAGCCTCCAGCGCCGCATGGGTGTGACCACCATCTACGTCACGCACGATCAGACTGAGGCTCTGACAATGGGTGACCGCATTGCAGTGCTGAATTTTGGTGTTCTGCAGCAGGTGGGAACCCCACGTGAACTGTATGAAGAACCGGAGAATGTGTTCGTAGCAGGCTTCATCGGCTCCCCGGCGATGAACCTGTCCACCTTCAACGTTGAAGGCAACGTGGCCACCTTGGGTGAGGCCTCGATCCCGCTCGCGGATGAACACCTTGCAGCGATGACCGCGGAGGACAACAACCAGATCATCCTGGGCTTCCGCCCTGAGGCACTCACTGTTGTGAACTCCAGCACGCAGCACACGGTGCCAGTGCAGGTGGACTTCACCGAAGAGCTTGGTTCTGACTCTTATGTCTACGGCAGCCTGGTTGGCGGCGAGTGGCGTGAGGAAGGCACTGATGATGCAGCAGCCGGCCAGATTGTGGTGCGCGTTGCGCCGATGTCTGGTTACAGCAAGGGTGACGTCATCCACGTGACCATCAATGAAGGTGGCCTGCACGTCTTTTCCAAGTCGACCGGCAAACGCATTTAGTAGCCGGAGCCGACCGCCACGAAAGTACTGCCATGTCCGAGAGAATGAGCGTCCAGTCGCCGGCCTACGCCAAAGCGCTGTTAGGCCTGCCCTGGGCGATCCCACTCGCGGAGTGGCCTGCTGATCTCCTGGCCGCGTACCCGCGTGGCATTTCACGGCACACCGTCCGTTTGGTCTCTGTTGATGGCATGGCCTTGGCTATCAAGGAGATCGGTGAGTCTGTGGCGTATCACGAGTACCGCACGTTGAAGAAGCTGCGGGACTTGGACATTCCCTGCGTGAAGCCGGTTGCTGTAATCGCGCAGCGCACGAATGATGCCCGCGCTGAGGAGCTCACGCCGTGCCTTGTCACAGAACACCTTGAGTTCTCCTTGCCATACCGCGATGTGTTCAGTCGCTCGCTCGCGCCGGGGACGGTGAACAAACTGATTCGCGCACTGGCCGTGTTGTTGGTGCGGCTGCATTTGCTCAATTTCTATTGGGGCGATGTGTCTTTGTCCAACACGCTTTTCCGGCGTGATGCGGACGAATTTTCGGCGTACCTTGTGGATGCGGAGACAGGGGAGTTCCATTCCCCGCTGTCTGAGGGCCGCAGGCTTTACGACGTCGAGGTGGCTCGCGTCAACATCATCGGCGAACTCATGGACCTTCAGGCCGGTGGGTTCATCGCCGACACCGTTGATGTGATTGCCCTGGGCAATGCTGTTGATGCGATTTACCACGAATTGTGGGAGCTGATGACGGAAGAGCTCGTGGTGGAGGGCGATGCGTTCAGTCAGATCGCAGCGCACATTGAAAAGATCAACTCCCTTGGCTTTGACATCGGGGAAACGGAGATCACCCACGAGAAGACTCGGCGGGACTCTGACGGGAAAACCGTTGATGTGTACCGCGTGAGTATTGAGCCATCGGTGTTTTCCACGGGATTCCACAGCCGCAAGCTGAAAAAACTCACTGGCCTGGATGTGCAGGACCGTCAAGCACAGCGCCTGCTCAGTGAGATGGAGGTCTACCGTGCGTTGCACCACGGCGACACCCTTTCCCTGGAAGATGTGGCACTTGATTGGCTGGTGAATAGGTATGAGCCCGTAGTGGCACTCACCCCCGCTGCATTGCGCACAAAGCTGGAACCGGCGCAGGTCTTCCACGAAATATTGGATCACCGCTGGTTCATCTCCGAGAACGAGAAGCGCTACGTCCCCTTGGAGGAAGCCGCCAAGTCCTATTTCCACACCATCTTGCCGGAACGCCCAGATGAGGCGCGGATTTACAGCGCGTTGGGGCCAGATGATCCGGATGGTCCGGATCATCCAGACGACCCGGACGGGCTGGCGCCCGATAGTTCTTAAAAATGAAAAACAGAAAATGACAAGAATTCCAATGAAGAGCGAGGTTCATGCGATGAAACACTCCACACGCACGTTGGCTGTCCTAGCCACGATCGGGTTGAGTACGTTATGTCTTTCCGCATGTGGTCAGAACAATGGCCCCAGTGTGTACTACTTGAATTTCAAGCCTGAGCAGGCGAAGACGTTTGAGCTTATTGCTGAAGAGTACACCGCAGAAACGGGTATCCCGGTGAAGGTAGTCACCGCGGCATCTGGCTCCTACATGCAGACACTCAAGGCGGAGATGGCAAAGTCCAATGCGCCGACTCTGTTCCAAATCAACGGGCAGGAAGGCTACGGCGTATGGAAGAACTACCTCGCCGATATGTCTGACTATGAGATCACTGAGGCTTTGCAGGATGATGCACAGCCGATCAAGGATACGCAAGGCAACGTTGTGGGCGTGCCCTTTGCTATGGAGGGCTTTGGCATCCTCTACAACGAGGAAATCCTGGATGCCTACTTTGCTCTCCCAGGGGCAAAAATTACCTCCATGGACGGAGTGAAGTCCTTTGCAGATCTGAAGGTTCTCGCGGAAGACATGCAGGCGCACAAGGACGAGTTGGGTATCAACGGTGCCTTTGCTGCCACCTCACTCGGTGCAGGCGAGGAGTGGCGGTGGACGAATCACTTGATGAATGGCCCGATTCACTACGAAATCGTAGACCGCAACATCCATGAATTCGCCGACATGGAGGAGATGAAGTTCCTCTACGGCGACAACTACCGCAATCTGTTTGATCTTTACCTGCAAAATTCCACGGTGAAGCCGAGTCTTGCATCGGCGCGTGCCGTGTCTGACTCGATGGCGGAATTTGCTACCGGCAAGGCCGCGATGGTGCAGAACGGTAACTGGGCATGGAGCCAGATTTCCAGCGAGGGCGGAAACGTGGTCAAGGAAGACAAGATCAAGTTCATGCCCATGTACATGGGGTTGCCCAATGAAGAAAATGTGGGCATCAACGTGGGCACAGAGAACTTCATTTGTGTAAATACCAAGGCCAGCGAAGAAGATCAGCAGGCCACCCGCGACTTCCTCAAGTGGCTCTTCCTGTCTGATCGCGGCAAGGAGATCGTGGTCAACGACCTGGGTTTCATTGCTCCGTTCAAGAACTATGACGCGGAGGATGTGCCCGATGATCCGCTGGCGCGTCAAGTTCAGGAAGCGCTGAACGATGAGACGGTGGAGGCACTGCCGTGGGATTTCCAGTTCTCCCCAAACCAGCAGTTCCGTGACCTGTATGGCCAGAATCTTGCCCAGTACGCCAACGGCAGAATGCCGTGGGAAGAAGTGGTGAGCAGGCTTCAAGCGGATTGGAAGTATGAGATGGCTAACCAGATTGCATTACTGGATTAGGCACGACGGGACTAAGCGAGAGGTCACATCATGCAAGACACATTGAAAAAATTCTTTCCCATATTTGTGCTGCCAACTCTGATCGCGTTTGCTATCGCGTTCTTTGTTCCGTTTCTCGTGGGTACAGCTCTTTCATTCACGAGCTTCACCACGATTACGGATGCAACTTGGGTTGGCCTAGACAATTACGCACAGGTATTCAGCGAGCGCGAAGGATTCGGCTCCGCGTTGCTGTTCACGTTTGCCGTGGCAGTGGTATCCATTATCAGCGTCAACGTCATTGCTTTTGCTGTGGCGTGGACGTTGACCCGGAAGCTGCGCGGCACTAACTTCTTCCGCACCGTGTTCTTCATGCCCAACCTGATCGGTGGCATCGTGCTGGGCTACACCTGGCAGTCCATGATCAACGCGGTCTTGGCAAACTATGAGACAACGATTTCTGCGGATTGGCGTTTCGGCTACGCCGGCCTGATCATTCTGATGAACTGGCAGCTCATTGGTTACATGATGATCATTTACATCGCTGGCCTGCAGAATGTTCCGCCGGAGCTCATTGAGGCCGCAGAGATTGACGGCGTGTCCAAGTGGCAACAGCTATGGCACGTGACCATTCCGCTCATGATGCCGTCCATCACTATCTGTCTGTTCCTGACCTTGTCCAATACGTTCAAGGTCTATGACCAAAACTTGGCGCTCACAGATGGCGCACCTGGTGGGTCGACGGAGATGGTCGCCCTCAACATCGTCAAAACCATGTTCAACCGAGTGGGCGCTGAAGGCGTCGGCCAGGCCAAGGCGGTCATTTTCGTCGTGGTCGTCGTTGCCATCGCCATGTTCCAGCTCCGCGCAACGCGCAGCCGCGAAGTGGAGGCTTAAATCATGACAACCAGTATCTCTACCCCCAACAGTGCGAAAGCACCCGACCAGACGAAGCGAACGGCTACGGATGAATCGACGGTGTCCAGCGGTGCAAAAGGGCTAATCTACGCGGTGCTGATCTTCCTCACCGTGGTGTTCCTGGGCCCGATCTTCTTCATCTTGCTCAACTCGTTTAAGGATCGTTTTGCCATTTCGACGAATCCTTTTGCTCTACCCGTCGGTGATCTGTGGGCGGGGTTGACTAACTACATCACTGGTGTGCAAGGCGAAGGTTTCGGCTGGGCCATCGTGTGGTCGTTTGTGATCACAATTAGCTCGGTTGTCGTCATCGTGTTCTTCTCCGCCATGACCGCGTACTACATCACCCGTGTGAAGACGTGGTGGACGAGCGCGCTGTACTACACCTTCGTGTTCTCCATGGTCATTCCATTCCAGATGGTCATGTTCCCCACGGTGGTCATTGCTGACCGTCTGGGCTTGGCTAACCCGCTAGGCATGGTTGTCCTGTACCTCGGCTTCGGCGCAGGTTTGTCGGTGTTCATGTTCTCCGGCTTCATCAAATCTATCCCGCTGGAGATCGAGGAAGCAGCGGTCATCGACGGCTGCTCGCCCCTGGCCACCTTCTTCCGCGTGGTCATGCCAATGCTGAAGCCAACGGCGATCACCGTGGCCATCTTGAACGCCATGTGGATCTGGAACGACTACCTGTTGCCGTACCTGGTCATTGGTTTGTCCACGCCGTACCGCACCATCCCTGTTGTCATCCAGCAATTCATTGGTTCCCAGGGCGACCGTGATTTGGGAGCAATGATGGCTATGCTCGTGCTCGCCATCACGCCAATCATCATCTTCTACGTCGCTGCCCAGAAGCACATCATCGAAGGTGTTGCTGCCGGTGCTGTGAAGGGTTAGACCAACGGTTTAACAATGCAGGCCTTTCACCCTGATTCGAAGTTCATGGCCGCCTTCAACCTGTTCGCTGACATTGTCATTGTGAACATGTTGTTGGTGGTCACATCCCTGCCCGTGGTCACTGCCGGGGCGGCACTGCGCGCTGCCAACGTGGTGGTCGGGGATATGGTGCAAGGCATAGGCTCCCGCTACGGGTTGGCCTTTATCCGTCAACTCACGGTGGAGTGGAAGAACGTCACCGTGTATTGGCTGGGGCTCCTCGCCGCGATTGCTCTGCTGGTGTACCAACAGTTTGTAGTCTTCCAAGCAGGCGTGACAGGAATCACGCTAATTGTCATCCAAGGGTTAGCACTCGCAGGAACCTTCATTATCGTTGGAATTAGCGTGTGGTTTTTCGCGTTGGTGTCGCTCCAGAGGAGCGACACCAACGCGACGCTGACTCAGATTGCTGGAACGGCAGTGCAATATACCTTCCGTTATCTCGGCTACACAGTGGCTGCCGTGGCAGTTCTCGTGGCAGCTGCTGTCATCACTATGAAACTCCCCGTGGCGCTGTCTATTCCGATGGTATTCTTCCTCATCCCGGCGATAGCGCTCTTTCTCGTGCGCTTGATACTTGCCTTACCGCTGGGACAGGAACTGGGAGAGTAGACGGGGAGTGGTGCCCCTAGGCTGCGTCGAAAAGCGCGGCCAGATTCGAGGCCGTGATCACCCCCAGCGGATGCTGGTTGGCGTTTCCATCCTCGGTGATGATGACCAAGCGCGGAAGAGTGTCGTGTGCCGCGGTGGAGGTGAGTGTTGCGATGACTTTTGTGGCTGTTGCATCGTGCGGAAGAAACACGGCTTGGTCCTTGCGTTCATTGAACGTGAGCACGTGGCGGATATCCCTGTGCATGAGAGTGTCAGTGTCGCCCAGCTCGTTAGCCAGCCACCGTGCAATCGTATTGGTGGTCAACACGCCAATGCACTGCTTGCCCTCATAAATAGGGAATTGTGAAATGCCGGTATCGCGGATAGAGCTCAAAGCTTCATACACATCATCCTCCGGCCCAAAGGTGATCACATCCTGATGGCCAATCACCTCCATCGCCGTTGGTGGGTGCAGCAACTGGTCACGGATTTTTTCGATCTCCGTCACCGTTTCCTGCAAAGGCTCCGCAATCGGGCGGAAATTCTGGTACTCGCCGTGGCTGATGGCATTGCGGAGGCTGGCGAATTCCTTGAGATCATTCGCCTGAGCAGGGGTGAGAACATGATTCTTCTCTGCCTTTGACACCATCCAGTTGAAGCTATCGGACTTCTTCGCGTTTAGTTCGGTGCGCAGAAAAGACTCAATGTCATTGAACGCAGCGAGGAAGGGTACTGCCCGGTTGGAATAGGCCTCAGTCATCGGTGCCGTACCTCATGCTTATTTGTAGACGCCACGGTTAAGGGTGTCGCATGCCTTCATCTGACCAGAGGAGTAGCCGGCAAGGAAAGCTTTTTGACGTTGTTCAGAAGAACCATGAGTCCAGGAATCCGGATTCACCTCACGGCCCGAACGCTCCTGAATATGGTCATCACCAATCGCACGTGCTGTCTGAACTGCTTGCATAACCTGGTCTTCGGTGATTGGCTCAAGCATCGCGTCCGCACCCTTATCGGCGCGGGATGCCCAGATGCCGGCGTAGCAGTCAGCCTGCAGCTCAATGGCAACCGCTGCGGAATCTTCGCCAGGGTTGTTGTAATCGCTCAGGCCCAGAGTGCCCTCGATATTTTGAATGTGGTGGCCCCATTCATGAGCAAGCACGTACATCTGCGACAAGGAACCGTCACTACCGCCGAGCCTTTGCAGCTGGTGGTAGAAAGTGACATCCAAGTACACCGTTTGGTCACGTGGGCAGTAGAACGGTCCCGTATCAGAGGACGCAAAACCACAACCGGTTTGGACATTTCCCTGGAACATCTGCAGACTCGGCATGCTGTAATCCAGGCCGGCTTGCTCAGCTAAAACCGCTGGCCACAGGGAATTGAGGGAGTCGGCTGTAGCTGCCGCGCGGCATTCTGGAATCTCATTGACAGCACCGTCAACAGCACACTGTGTGAGATCAAAACCTTCGGGGGCAACCTGGTTCTGCTCCTGCTGGGGTATGCCACCACCGCCGATGCTGCCAAGATCACCGCCGAGGAGGAGGAACAGCCCAACGAGAAGTAATGTGCCCAGACCGCCGCCGCCCAACATGACGGGCAAGCTGCCACCGCCTCCACGCGCACCACCTGACGTGCTTACGCCTTTGCCCGATGGTCGCACACCGCTTTTAAAAGTCATGGACAAATCATGCCATAAGTTCAGGTGCTTCCGTCGGAAGCTCTGTGAAGGTGGAGGTGGTCTGGTGCTCAAATAGGCATTCGGTAGAATCGCGTGAGTTAAATATTAATTGGCGACACGTGGAAGGACGTGGACTGCACCGTGCTGCGCACTCACCTCGCGGGGGATCTCCGCAAAGAAATGGATGGTCAAACCGTCACACTCACCGGATGGGTGGGTCGCCGCCGCGACCACGGCGGAGTGATCTTCATCGACCTGCGTGACCGTTCTGGCTATGCCCAGGTAGTTTTCCGTGAATCTGACGTTGCGGAAGCCGCGCATGATCTGCGCAGTGAGTACTGCGTAAAGGTCACAGGTGTTGTTGAGCCGCGCCCGGAGGGCTCTGCGAACCCGAACCTGGCTTCCGGTGAGATTGAGGTCAACGCAACGGAACTTGAGGTTCTTTCTACCGCCGCACCGCTGCCGTTCCAGGTGGAGGACTTCTCCAACAACGAGGTGGGTGAGGAAACTCGTCTGCGTTACCGCTACCTCGACCTGCGTCGTGAGCGCCAGGCAAACGCATTGCGTCTACGTTCTGCTGCGAACAAGGCCGCCCGTGATGTTCTGGCTCAGCATGAGTTTGTGGAGATTGAAACGCCGACGTTGACGCGCTCCACCCCGGAAGGTGCACGTGACTTCCTGGTGCCGGCTCGTCTGCGCCCGGGTTCCTGGTACGCACTGCCACAGTCCCCGCAGCTGTTCAAGCAGCTGCTCATGGTGGCTGGCATGGAGCGTTATTTCCAGATTGCGCGCTGCTACCGTGATGAGGATTTCCGTGCGGACCGCCAACCGGAGTTCACCCAGTTGGATATTGAGGCCAGCTTTGTGGACCAAGATGACATCATCGCTCTGGCAGAAGAGATCCTAGTGGCGCTTTGGAGGCTCATCGGTTACGAGATCACGACGCCGATTCCGCGGATGACCTACAAGGAAGCGATGGAGAAGTACGGCTCGGACAAGCCGGATCTGCGCTTTGATATTCAGCTGGTGGATTGCACAGAGTTCTTCAAGGACACCACCTTCCGCGTTTTCCAAAACGAGTACGTGGGTGCTGTGGTTATGGAAGGCGGTGCCTCCCAGCCGCGCCGTCAGCTGGATGCATGGCAAGAGTGGGCGAAGCAGCGTGGTGCTAAGGGTCTTGCTTACATCCTCGTGCAGGAGGACGGCGAGCTGGCTGGCCCGGTGGCTAAGAACATCACGGATGAGGAGAAGGCCGGCATCGCAGCACACGTTGGCGCGAAGCCGGGTGACTGTATCTTCTTCGCCGCTGGTGAGACGAAGGCATCCCGCGCACTGTTGGGCGCTGCCCGCGGTGAGATTGCTAACAAGCTTGGATTGATCAAGGAAGGCGATTGGGCATTCACCTGGGTTGTCGATGCGCCGCTGTTCGAGCCGGCAGCAGAGGCAACTGCTTCTGGTGACGTGGCACTGGGCCACTCCCAGTGGACCGCTGTGCACCACGCTTTCACGTCCCCGAAGCCGGAGTACCTGGATACCTTTGACAAGGAACCGGGTGAGGCGCTTGCTTACGCCTACGACATTGTCTGCAACGGCAATGAGATTGGTGGCGGCTCCATCCGTATCCACAACCAGGATGTGCAGAAGCGCGTGTTTGATGTCATGGGCATCAACGAGGAAGAAGCACAGGAGAAGTTCGGCTTCCTGCTCGACGCATTCTCCTTCGGTGCACCACCGCACGGCGGTATCGCTTTCGGTTGGGACCGTATCGTCTCCTTGCTCGGTGGCTTTGAGTCCATCCGTGATGTCATCGCCTTCCCTAAGTCCGGAGGCGGTGTTGATCCGTTGACGGATGCTCCGGGCCCGATTCCGGCAGCGCAGCGTAAGGAAACCGGTGTGGATTTCAAGCCGGAGGCCAAGAAGTCCGATACGGCCGATAAGGCAGAGTAGACCGAAGATCGCACAGCAGCATCATGCTGGTTGGCGGCAATACTTATGTTGAATCACGAGCAGATCATTGACCTCGCCGAAGCGATGTTAAATCATCGCTACGGCGGGCAGCAGCAACTGACGGAACCGGAGGAACTCTCCGGCACCGGTAGCACTACTGTGTTGCGTTTGCGTGTGGCTAATAACCCGTTTTTGTCGCATCGTTCAGTGGTGGTGAAGTATTCGCCACGCACGGGCGATCCGATTGATGATGCTGCTTTTGTACGTGAAGTGGTGGCCTACCAGTTCACTACCTCGCTGAGTGAGGATGTCCGCCCGGGGCCGGTCATGCTGGGCTATGACTTGGACAAGCGCGCGATTATCCTGTCTGATTCCGGTAACGGCGACACTTTGGCCACGTTGCTGGAAACCTCGGATGAGGAACAGCGGGTGAAGCTGTTGCGGAACCTGGGGACGTCGTTAGGCAAAATGCACGCGGGTACAGCCGGCGCGGAAACGAGCTTCAACATCTTGCTGGCCCGCATGGTCAAGAATATTGAGGGCGCGCGAGATGTGCAGCTGATGCGTGAAGGACTGCTGGAAAATCGCATTCTCGAGGGCCTCGAAATTGTGCGCCATGCCGGCATTGAGGTGCCTGAGAACGTGGCCTCCATCGCTGACACGGTGCAGGTGCGCATGCTGCATGGTGGCTCGCGAGCATTCACGCCTTTTGATCTGTCGCCAGACAACATCCTGTTCGCGGACCGCACACAATTCCTGGACTACGAGTGGGCTGGTTTCCGCGATGTCATGTTCGACGTTGCTGGTGTGATTGCTGGCTTCCCGCAATACATTTCCTCACAGCCGTTGAGCGATAAAGAAGCAAAAGTCTTCGTTGAGGCATGGGCAGCTGAAGTAGGTGGGGCGTGGCCTTCGGTGAACAACGAGGACACGTTGCAAGCCCGCATCACCGCATCACTCATTGGTTGGGCATTTTTCAGCGTGTCCATCCTGTACGTGGACGGGGATGACACGCTGTCCGGGACCCGCTACGGCAAGGGTGGTTGGGTAGTGGACGTAGACTCGCCGTCCGGGCAGGACACGGACATGTTCGACCCACAGATCCGGGAGGAAGATGTGGAGCGCGGTGCGAAGATTCTGCGGTCATCTGTACGGCAGGATCTTACGGTAGAGGAAATTGCTATTCGCCGTGATGTCGCTGGCACATTCGATGCGCTGGCACGGTACGCGGCGACGGGCACGGAACCGACGTATGCGGAGATTTCCTCCTTTGCTGCGTCTGTTGCGGAGCGTTTGGCGTGACACAAGGCGGACTGTTTTCGAACCCGGCGGATTCAGCGGATTCACTATCATCCGCCCCGCGCGGTGTCGCGTTCTTTGAAGCAGGAGCCACAGCACCGTTGGCTGCGCGGATGCGACCGCGCAATCTGGATGAACTCGTCGGCCAGCAGCATTTGTTGGGCCCCGGCCGTCCGTTGCGCCGCCTGGTGGAAGGCTCCGGCGATGCGTCGGTGATTCTCTACGGTCCGCCGGGGACGGGGAAAACAACGATTGCTTCACTCATCGCGCAAACGATGGGGCAGAACTTCGTTGGGCTTTCCGCGTTGTCCTCTGGTGTGAAGCAGGTCCGTGAGGTCCTGGATGCCGCTCGCCGCGATCTGGTGCGTGGTCAGCACACCGTTCTGTTCATCGATGAGGTTCACCGTTTTTCCAAAACCCAGCAGGATGCGTTGCTCGCCGCGGTGGAGAATCGGACGGTACTGCTGGTCGCAGCGACCACGGAGAATCCTTCTTTCAGCGTGGTTGCCCCGTTGCTCTCGCGTTCGTTGCTGCTGCGCTTGGAGTCTTTGTCCGACGCGGATATTGCAGCGGTACTTGAACGTGCCGTCAAGGATGAGCGGGGGCTCAAAGGAGCAGTTTCGCTTGACGACGCTGCCCGGGACCAACTCGTCCTCCTCGCCGGGGGTGATGCCCGCCGCGCGCTGACCTATTTGGAAGCAGCCGCCGAAGGAGCCGAGGATGGCCGTATCACGACCGACGTGATTGAGCGCAGCGTTGACCGTGCTGTTGTGCGTTATGACCGTGATGGGGACCAGCATTATGACGTCATCTCTGCTTACATCAAGTCAATCCGTGGCTCTGATGTGGATGCGGCGTTGCACTATCTCGCCCGGATGATTGAGGCGGGGGAGGACCCGCGCTTCATTGCCCGGAGGTTGGTTATCCACGCATCAGAGGACATCGGCATGGCGGACCCAACTGCGCTGCAGGTGGCTACGGCTGCGGCGAATGCGGTGCAGTTCATCGGCATGCCAGAAGGCCGCCTGCCTCTGGCGCAAGCGACCATCCACCTTGCCACCGCGCCGAAATCCAATTCGGTGTACAAGGCGATTGATGCAGCGCTCGCTGACATCCGTGAAGGCCACGCAGGCACCGTTCCACCGCATCTGCGCGACGGGCACTATGAAGGGGCCAAGGCTGTGGGCAACGCGGTTGGCTATGTTTACCCCCACGATGATCCCCGCGGTGTGGTGCAGCAACGCTACATCCCTGAAGGTTTGGATGAAGCCCGCTACTACACACCTAGTGACCATGGCGCAGAAAAAAGGATCAGCGAATATGCCGAACGTCTGCGCCGGATGGTGCGGGGTGATGGGGCGAGCCAGTAGGCGTCGACAAGCATTATGCGCAGAGCGGGTAAGGTGATGCGCGTTAAGTTTTGCTTCCACGTTCCACATTTATTGCATCTTGTAAGGATTCTTTCGTGCAAACTCATGAGATCCGCGACCGGTTCACACAGCACTTCGTCGATGCGGGCCACGTGCCCGTGCCCAGCGCATCGCTGATTCTGGATGACCCGACGCTGCTGTTTGTGAACGCCGGTATGGTGCCTTTCAAGCCGTACTTCCTTGGCCAGCAGAATCCGCCTTTTGAAAGTGGAACCGCAACTTCTATTCAGAAGTGCGTGCGCACCCTGGATATTGAGGAAGTGGGCATTACCACCCGCCACAACACTTTCTTCCAAATGGCTGGCAACTTCTCATTTGGTCAGTACTTCAAGGAAGGCGCCATCACTCTGGCGTGGGAGCTGTTGACTAAGCCTCGAGACAAAGGCGGCTTTGCACTTGATCCGGAGCGCTTGTGGGTGACCGTGTTCACCCAGGACGATGAGGCAGCGCAGATTTGGGAAAAGAAGATTGGCGTGCCAGCCGAACGCATTCAACGCATGGGCATGGAGGATAACTTCTGGTCCATGGGCGTGCCTGGCCCGTGCGGTCCCTGCTCAGAGATTTACTACGACCGTGGTCCGGAGCACGGTAAAGAAGGTGGCCCGATCGCTGATGACAACCGTTATATGGAGATCTGGAACCTCGTGTTCATGGAGTCCATTCGCGGTGAAGGCGATAAGAAGGGTGGCTTTGAGATTCTCGGGGAGCTACCGAACAAGAACATTGATACCGGCCTCGGCATTGAGCGTTTGGCCTGCATCCTCCAGGGCGTAGACAACGTCTACGAAACTGACCTGCTGGCGCCGGTGATCACCAGTGCGGAAAACCTCACCGGCACGAAGTACGGGGGAAGCCATGAGTCTGATGTACGTTTCCGTGTCATTGCGGATCACTCTCGTACCGCGATGATGATCATTCTCGATGGTGTGACGCCGTCTAACGAAGGCCGTGGCTATATTCTCCGCCGCCTGCTGCGCCGCATCATCCGCTCCGCACGTCTGCTGGGTGCGCAGAGCCACACCATTGAGACGTTCATGAACACCATCATGGACACCATGACTCCTTCCTTCCCGGAGATTGCTGACAACCGTGAGCGCATTCTGCGCGTCGCTGTGGCTGAAGAGAAGGCATTCTTGAAGACGTTGGAGTCCGGCACACACCGCTTCGATGAAGCAGCTGCGCACGTGAAGGAATCCGGCGCCACTGTTCTGTCCGGTGAGCAGGCATTCGAACTGCACGACACCTACGGTTTCCCGATTGACCTCACACTGGAGATGGCAGCGGAAGCCGGCTTGGACGTGGACATGGATGCTTTCCACGCCGCGATGGAGGAGCAGCGCAACCGCGCGAAAGCTGACAGTAAAGCCAAGAAGACCGGCAATATTGATGAATCGTTGTATCGCGAATGGGTGGATGCGCACCCGACTGAGTTTGTCGGCTTTGAAGAACTCGAACATGACTCCAAGGTCATCGGCCTTGTTCGTGGTGGGGCGAAGGTCAACGAAGCCGCCCAGGGTGATGAGGTTGAGGTCATTCTTGACGTCACTCCAATGTATGCGGAGGGTGGCGGGCAGCTGGCTGACCGTGGCCGCATTGTCATCGGCGATACCGTTCTGACAGTTCATGATGTGCAGAAGGTGGGCAACAAGAAGCTCTGGGTGCACAAGGCAACCGTGGAAAACGGTGGTTTAGATGTAGGTCAGGTTGTGCGCGCCGAGGTTGATCCGAAGTGGCGTCACGGCGCACGCCAGGCACACACCGCTACCCACCTCATCCACGCGGCTTTGCGCCAGGTGCTTGGCCCCACAGCAGTTCAGGCTGGTTCCATGAACAAGCCGGGTTACCTGCGCTTTGACTTCAACTACACAGAGCAGCTCAGCCCGGCGCAACTGGAAGAGATCTCCCTCATTGCCAACCAGGCAGTGGACGCAGACTTTGCTGTGAATACCTTTGAGACCTCCCTGGCAAAGGCCAAGGAGATGGGTGCTATGGCTCTGTTCGGCGAGAACTACGGCGACCAAGTACGCGTGGTGGAGATTGGCGGCCCGTTCTCCATTGAGCTGTGCGGTGGTACTCACGTGGAGCATTCCTCCCAGATCGGCCCGGTGGCCGTGCTGGGTGAATCCTCCGTTGGTTCCGGTGCACGCCGTATTGAGGCGTACTCAGGCATGGACTCTTTCTCCTACTTTTCCAAGGAAGCAGCTATTGCTAATGCCTTGGCAGGGGAGATGAAGACTCCGTCTGATCAGTTGCCGGACCGTATTGCTCAGTTGGCAGAGCGATTGCGTGCTGCTGAGAAAGAAATTGAGAATCTGCACAAGCAACAGTTGGCTAGCCAGACCGGAGAGTTGCTCAACAATGCGGAAACCATCGGCGATGTGAAATTCCTCGGCGTCAAGCTCCCGGATGGTGTGGGCGGCGGAGACCTGCGCACCATGGCACAGGATTTGCGTGGCCGTTTCGGTGAAACCGCAGCGGTCATCGTGCTTGCCTCCGATAACGGCGGCAAGGTCCCATTTGCCGTGGCGGCAACCCCGGCTGCCGTCGATAAGGGCATTAAGTCTGGCGCTTACGTTGGTCTCTTCGGTGGCTACATCGGCGGCAAGGGCGGCGGCAAGCCAGACCTGGCGCAAGGCTCCGGGTCGGATGCTGCTGGTATTGGTGCTGGCTTCAACGCTGTGCGGGAGGAGCTTGGCCAGCTCTAGTTTGATTTAGGATAGAGTGCTTCCAAGGTCACGAAATGATTACGTGACACACCCAGCAGCGGGTCTGTGGCGGTGTTTTTACCAACTACCGTGGTGGGGGCACACGCACAGCTGCCGCACATCTGACACACAATTGAGGTTCACGCGAGTATATGAAGGTACATCCGGATACGCCTGGGGTTGATGATCCTGGGGCAGGCCGCCGCATCGGCATTGATGTGGGCACCGTACGTATTGGTGTCGCTTCCTCTGACCGCGATGGACTGCTTGCCACCCCCGTGGAAACGGTGCCTCGCGTGACCGGTTTCAAGGACCGTGATGGTGAGGATATTGAGCGGCTGCTGGAGATCATTGAAGAGTACGAGGCGGTTGAAGTGGTCGTGGGTTTACCGCGCGACCTCAAGGGCAACGGCTCTGCGAGTGTGAAACATGCCAAGGAGATCGGGTTCCGCATCTCTCGGCGTAGTGAAGTTCCAGTGCGGTACGCAGATGAACGTTTGACCACGGTTGCTGCAACCAACGCTCTGCGTGCGTCGGGAGTGTCGGAGAAGGCAGGACGTGCGGTGATTGACCAAGCAGCTGCGGTGGCAATCCTGCAATCCTGGCTTGATGGTCGTGCCAACGCACTCGCCGCACAGCAGGACCAGAACCCAACTTCCGCTGACCCTTCTCTGCTGAATAACCCCAAGGAGATCTAATCGTGAGCACGGCACAAACCTCTCTCGGGCGCACCCGCGGTGTCGCGGTACTCATCGTGTCCATTTTGCTGATTCTCGGAGCAGTGGTGTACATCGGTGTTGCCCGTTCCACCTCCTCGGGCAGTGACTTCAATGGGGACGGTAATGGTGTGGAGAAGATTGTAGAGATCCCCGAGGGCTCTAATCTGACCGCTCTTGGGCCAACGCTGGAGGAGCTAGGCGTCGTTCGTTCTAACCGGGCTTTCCAGACCGCGGTGATGGCTAATCCAGATGCGGATAACATTAAGCCGGGCTTTTACCGCCTGCAGGAGAAGATGAGTGCGAAGTCCGCTGTTGCTGCCTTGCTGGACCCGGCCACCCAGGTTGAAATGTTGAAGATTCCAGGTGGACAGACGCTTAACGACGTCCGCGTGGTGGGGGGAGACGTTCGTTTTGGCATCTTCTCCAGCATTGCCCGCGTGACGTGTGGTGAGGACGGCAAGGCTGAGGGGTGCATCCACGTCGATGAGCTAAAGGAGGTCGCCGCCCAGGCGGATGCTTCTGAGCTTGGTGTGCCGGAGTGGGCGCTGGGCCAAGTCGGCGCACGCGTGGGTGATCCGAAGCGCCTTGAGGGGTTGATCGCCCCGGGTGAGTACGTGGTGGACCCACATGCTGATGCGAAAGCGATTCTGACCGATCTGATCACACGTTCCACAAGCACGTACAACGCCACCGACATCGTCGGCCGCGCAAAGGCTATTGGTCTGAGCCCGTACGAGCTACTTATCGCAGCCTCCCTGGTGGAGCGCGAGGCGCCGGCAGGGGAGTTTGACAAGGTTGCCCGCGTGATCCTCAACCGCCTTGACTCCTCCATGCGACTGGAGTTCGACTCAACGGTGAACTACGGCCTTGAATCCGTTGAGGTCGCCACCGGTGACTCGGACCGTCAGCGTGAAACCCCGTGGAACACCTATGCCAAGGATGGTCTTCCCGATACGCCGATTGCTTCACCTTCGGAGGAAGCAATCCGTGCGATGGAGAACCCGGCTGAGGGTGATTGGCTCTTCTTCGTCACCATTGACAAGGACGGCACCACGTTGTTCACCAACACGTTTGATGAACACCAGGAAGCAGTTCAGCGGGCTTATGAGTCCGGCATCCTGGATTCCCAACGCTAGTGAAAGAGTCGGTTGACATGGCCGTTATTGAACACCGCGCAGCCGTACTAGGTAGCCCCATCGCTCATTCGCTGTCACCGGTGCTGCACTCGGCAGGCTATGCCGCGGCGGGCCTGGATGGCTGGGAGTACGAGCGCATTGAGTGCTCGGCTGAGCAGCTGCCGGACATCGTTGGCAATGCGGATGAGAGCTACCGGGGTTTCTCGGTGACCATGCCCGGCAAGTTCGCGGCACTGGCATTCGCGGATGAAGTCACGGATCGGGCGCGCACAATCGGCTCCGCTAACACATTGGTGCGTGAGTTTCGCGGTGGCAGTACCTTCTGGCGTGCTGATAACACGGACTGCGAGGGCATTTCCGGTGCACTCAATGAGCTGGTAGGTCCAGAGAAGAAACTTGGACATGTGCTGCTCATCGGCAGTGGCGGCACCGCCCGTCCGGCGCTTTGGGCGCTGGTCCAGCGTGGCGTGGATAAGGTCACGGTACTCAATCGGTCGGACCGTTCAGAAGAACTTGCTCCTTTGTTGGAGGGTACGGGGGTGGAAACGGACTTCATCAACTTTGAGCGTGATCTCCGGGATCTTGCCTTGAGCGTGGACGCGATTATCTCCACGGTGCCAGCAAAAGTTCTGGAAACTCGCTTTGCTGAGCTGGGTCACGCGCCAGTCCTGGATGTGATATATGATCCTTGGCCGACACCACTGGCTACCTGTGCTGCCTCCAACGGTCACATGACTGTGGGGGGATTGGTTATGCTGGCCTGCCAAGCCTATTCCCAGTTTGAACAGTTCACCGGTGTGGACGCGCCGCGAGAGGAGATGCGGGAAGCATTGTTCCGCCACGTCGGCTGGGTCTCACCGACTGGTGTGACGCGACAGAATCGGCTGTAGGATTAAGCCATATGCCGTGATCTGGGGGGGATCAACATGTTTGGGGGATTGATCGCTCACACATATCTAGTGGCGCTGGCCGTCGCCACGCTTGTAGCGCTTGTGTGGACAGTGGCACTGGTTGTTTGGGATGTGCGTGAGCAGCGCTTGCCTAATGCGCTTACTCTTTCCGCAGCAGCAGTAGCGGTGACAGTGTGCTTCTTCTATCCCACGGGGTGGTGGGGGTTGCTGTGGCCAGGAATGTATGTGGCCGTCGCATTGGCCGCGCCCAACACGAACCCCGGAATCAGGACACATGCTGGAATCGGCGGCGGGGACATCAAACTCGCCGTGCCGCTCGGGGTTGCTGCAGCGCTGGCGGGTGGTGTCATGGGCGTGCTGGGGGCGATGTTGTTGAGCAGTGCTATCACGGTGTTCGTCCTTCTTATGGCCGGCCAATCCGGCATGGCTCATGGCCCGTCGATGCTTATTGCAGCTTGGCTGGTGGTCATTGCGTGCGCCCTTGCGTGAGACTGTGTAGCCAATGTGAGACAATGCCTGCATGCTTCGATGGACTACTGCAGGTGAATCCCACGGTCAGGCGCTTATCGCGATGGTTGAGAATATGCCGGCCGGGGTCACTGTCTCCACTGAGGAGATCGGCCACCAGCTTGCCCGCCGCCGCCTTGGTTACGGCCGTGGTGCACGCATGAAGTTTGAGCAGGACGAGCTCACGGTTCTTTCCGGTGTGATTCACGGGAAGACGATTGGTAGCCCGATTGCTGTGATGATTGGCAATACGGAGTGGCCGAAGTGGACCACCATCATGTCCCCGCATGAGCTGGACATGGATGACCCGGAGGTGGCCAAGGCTATGAACTCTGGCCGTGGTGCGGCACTGACTCGTCCGCGCCCAGGTCACGCCGATTTCGCTGGCATGATCAAGTATGGCTTTGATGCGGCGCGCCCGGTGTTGGAGCGGTCGTCCGCACGCGAAACTGCGTCGCGCGTGGCGGCCGCAACGATCGCGCGTTCTTTCCTGCGTGAGGTGCTGGGTGTTGAGGTGCTCTCACACGTCATTTCCATCGGTGCGTCTGAGCCGTACACCGGCCCGCTTCCCACGTTTGAGGATATTGAGCGTATCGACGCCTCCCCGGTCCGCGCCTTTGGCACCGATGCTGAAGCGTCCATGATCGCGGAGATTGAGGCGGCGAAGAAACAAGGAGACACGCTCGGCGGCATCGTCGAGGTCATCGTGGAAGGACTGCCGATTGGTCTGGGTTCCCACGTCTCTGGTGAGGCACGTCTGGATGCGCAGCTGGCTGCAGCACTCATGGGTATCCAAGCGATCAAGGGCGTTGAAATTGGCGATGGCTTTGAGGAAGCGCGCCGTCGTGGCAGTGAGGCCCACGATGAGATGGTGCGCGATGGTCATGGTGTGAGCCGTGAGACGAACCGTGCTGGTGGCCTCGAAGGTGGAATGACCAACGGAGAAGCCCTGCGTGTTCGTGCCGCAATGAAGCCGATTTCCACCGTTCCGCGAGCACTGAAGACGGTGGATATGTCCTCCGGTGATGCAGCAACAGCGATTCACCAGCGTTCGGACGTGTGCGCGGTGCCGGCTGCTGGCGTGGTTGCGGAAGCCATGGTGGCACTCGTGCTGGCACGCGCTGTGTTGGAGAAATTCGGCGGTGACAGTATTGAGGAAACAAAGCGCAACGTCGAGGCGTATAAGCAGTACGTTGCAGAGCGCCTCGCTTTTGAAGGGAACAGCGATGACTAGCTCGGAGTTCCCAGTGCCCAAACCTGGCCCGCGTCGCCCAACCACACCCCACGAGCCGGCGGAAAACCTGGGGGATGTTGCGGATGGTAATGCCGGAGAGCATGTTGTCCATGGCTCCCCACGCGTTGTTCTTGTCGGGCCTCCCGGTGCCGGCAAATCCACCATCGGCCGCCGCCTTGCCCGTGCGATGAACCTGCCACTGGTGGATTCGGACGAACTCATCGCTCAAGGCGAAGGCAAGCCCACCGGCGAGGTGTACTCAGAGCTCGGTGAGGAACGCTTCCGCGAAGTGGAAGCTGAATACGTTGCGCGCTCCCTGGCATCTGGTGGTGTCGTGAGCCTGGGTGGTGGGGCCGTGGTCACCGAATCGACCCGCCAGCTTTTACTAGCGCACACCGTCGTGTGGATTGATGTGTCGGTGGAAGAAGGCGTACGCCGGACGTCCGGTAATGATTCCCGCCCGGTACTCAACGCCGAGGATCCGGTTGAGCACTACCGTTCGCTTCTGGAAACACGTGAGCCGTTCTACCGGGAGGTAGCAATGCACCGAGTGCGCACGGATTCACGTCCACCACAGCGCCTCGTTGCGGAGATTCTCCACCTCATTGAATCGCGCTAACCCACCCACGGGTAGCAATAATCAACGCATCACAACCAACAAACAGCACAGAAAGCGTTTCACCATGGCGGTTATCAGTGTCACTGGCCCGAACCCGTACAACGTGCACATTGGTGCCGGACTGGACGAGCAGATCGCCTCGCGCGTAGCGGAAACAGGCGCGCGTCAGGTAGCGATCATTCATCAAGGTCCGCTTGCTCCGGTCGCGGAGCGACTGCGAGGTCTCATCGCTGCAATGGGCGTGGAGGTCACTCTCGCGGAGATCCCTGATGCGGAGGACGGCAAGTCCCTGCCTGTGCTCAGTGGTTTGTGGGATCTCTTCGGTGAGAAGAATTTCTCCCGCCAGGATGTTGTGCTTGGCCTCGGCGGTGGCGCGACCACGGACGTGGCTGGCTTTGCAGCCGCAACGTGGATGCGTGGCATCAAGGTCATCCAGGTTCCTACGACGTTGCTTGCCATGGTCGATGCGGCTGTGGGCGGGAAGACCGGCATCAACACGGACGCGGGCAAGAACCTCGTCGGTGCCTTCCATGAGCCGGATTCCGTGTTCATTGATCTGAACCGCCTGGACACACTCGCGCATGAGGAATTCGTGGCGGGTTCCGCCGAGATCATCAAGACCGGTTTCATCGCAGACCCCGTCATCCTGGAGATCTACCAGCAGGGCGATGATGTGCCGAAGAACAAGATTGCTGAGCTCATTGAGCGATCAGTCGCTGTTAAAGCCAAGGTGGTTAGTGAGGATCTGAAGGAGTCGTCGTTACGCGAAATCCTCAACTATGGGCACACGCTCGGGCACGCTTTGGAGAAACGTGAGGAATATCGCTGGCGTCACGGCAATGCTGTTGCCGTGGGCATGATGTTCGTCGCAACGCTGGCAAAGAATAGGGGGCTTATTAGCGATTCTGTGGTGGCCCTCCACCGCGACATTCTCACGAGCGTGGGGCTTCCGGTGACCTATGACCCGGATGCTTTTGATGAGCTGTATGAGGGCATGACGCACGACAAGAAGAACCGCGACGGGCGCATCCGTTTCGTCGTGCTGGAAGGCATTGGCAAGCCATCGCGCCTGGAAGATGCGACGATTGAGGAGATGGGTGAGGCGTACACTGAGCTCACGCAACTGAAGTAGTAAGCAAGGAGGGTGCCGTGAAGGTTTACGTGCTCAATGGGCCAAACCTGAACCGGTTGGGAAAGCGCCAGCCGGAGATCTATGGCTCGACGACTCTCGCGGATGTTGAGCAGCGTCTGCGCGCGCTCGCCGGTGACCAGGTGGAGCTTATCTTCCGCCAGTCCAATCATGAAGGCGAGCTTATCGACGTGGTGCATGAGGCCGCCGATAACGCAGCCGCCGTGATTATCAACCCCGGTGGCTTTACCCATACCTCCGTCGCCTTGCGCGATGCGCTGGCTGAGATCAGCGACGGGGCCGGGTTCATTGAAGTGCACATCTCCAACGTGCACGCGCGTGAAGAGTTCCGCCACCACTCGTACTTGACGCCCATCGCCATTGGCGTGATCGCTGGCCTAGGTGTGGATGGCTACGAGCTTGCACTTGAGTACTTTTTGAGGAGGCCCAGATGAGCTTTGCTGACTCCCGGTTCCTGACCCGCCGGCGCACTCTGTCCGCGCAACTAGCGGGAAAGCGCATTGATTCCTTCTTGGTCACGCATCCGACGAACGTGCGCTACTTGTCTGGCTTCTCTGGCTCTGCTGGTGCGTTGTTGGTGAATAAGGACCTCTCTGCTTCTATTGCAACGGATGGGCGTTACACAACGCAGATCGCCGATGAGGTTAAAGACATTGAGGCGATGATCGTGCGTAATGGGGCAGAAGCCTTGCTTGCTACCGTGCCGGAAGGCTGGCGCGTGGGCTTCGATGCAGCGCGCACCACCGTGGCTGAACTCGAAGCGATGAAGAAAGCATGCCCGGATGGAGTGACCCTTGTTCCCGTCGATGGGGCTATTGAGGAGATCCGGCTGCGCAAGGACCGCTACGAGCTGGCTCGGTTGGAAGAGGCAGCGCAGATTGGTACCGATGCGCTCACAGGCTTGATTGAGGCAGGGGAATTGCGTGCCGGCCGCACGGAATGCGACGTGGCCGCGGACCTTGAGTACCGCATGCGTCTGCTGGGTGCGGAGCACCCGAGCTTTGACACTATTGTTGCCTCCGGCCCGAATTCAGCGTTGCCGCATCATGGTGCGGGAGAGCGTGTCATTGAGGATGGGGACATTGTCACCATCGATTTCGGTGCGCATTACCGCGGCTTCAATTCGGATATGACCCGTACGTTCATCATCGGTCACGTCTCGGATTTTGCACGTGAGATCTATGGAACTGTACTCGAAGCCCAAGAGGCGGGTGTACGTGCCGCCACCGCCGGGCGTGCGTTGGTTGAGGTGGACAAGGCCTGCCGCGACATCATTGAGCAGGCCGGTTACGGCGAATACTTTGTTCACTCCACCGGCCATGGCATCGGCCTGGACGTGCACGAAGGCCCTGCCGCATCAACGCGTGCAAAGGGCTCGCTGGAGGAGAACATGACGCTGACCATTGAACCGGGGATCTACGTTCCAGGCCGCGGTGGTGTGCGTATTGAGGACACCCTGGTGATTACGTCGGGTGCTCCGCGTGTCATCACCACATTCTCAAAAGAGCTCACCGTCCTCTAACAAGCCACGCTGCCTGAAGCATGTGCTGATCAGTGGTGTAGCATGGGCTTGTTTTTAACAAAGCCAGATCCACTTCAAGGGAGATTATTTCGTGGCAACCACCGCTGATTTCAAGAACGGCCTTGTGCTCAAGGTTGACGGCAAGCTCCAGCAGATCATCGAGTTCCAACACGTCAAGCCGGGTAAGGGACCCGCTTTCGTGCGTACGAAGCTGAAGGACGTCGTCTCCGGCAAGACCGTGGACAAGACCTGGAACGCAGGCGTCAAGGTGGAAACCGCAACGGTGGACCGTCGCGACATGACTTACCTGTACAACGATGGCCAGAACTACGTGGTCATGGACGACAAGACCTACGAGCAGTACGAGCTGCCGGAGGACAAGTTCGGTGATGCTGCTCGCTTCCTCTTGGAAAACATGCACGTGCAGGTTTCTTTCCACGAGGGTGAGGCTTTGTTTGCTGAGCTGCCGATCTCCGTGGACCTAAAGATTGAGCACACCGATCCGGGTCTGCAGGGTGACCGCTCCACCGGTGGCACCAAGCCGGCCAAACTGGAGACCGGCGCGGAGATCCAGGTGCCGCTGTTCCTGGAGACCGGCAATGTGGTCAAGGTGGACACCCGCACCGGTGAGTACCTGTCTCGCGTGAACAACTAGGCATTTGTCCTAGTTACTTCCATTGAAGCGGGCTCGAGCTGGGCCCGCTTCTCCCAACTTTTCTGTTTTTCTAAAACATGTCTGATTACAAACGTCATGGTGCGCGTTATCGCGCACGCCGCCGCGCTGTAGACATCCTCTTCGAAGCTGAGACCCGCGATGTGGATCCGGTGGCAATCGTCGAGGACCGCATCGCGCTGGCCGAAGACCCCGCTAATGCCGTGGCCCCCGTTGCTGAGTACACCCGTGAGATCATCTCAGGTGCTGCGGAGAGCCTCGATGAGATCGATGAAGCGATTGCTCGCTTCCTGTCTGAGGACTGGGAACTTAACCGCCTTCCTGCCGTCGACCGCGCCATCTTGCGTGTCGCAGCGTGGGAGATTCTCTACAACCCCGATGTGGCGCCATCCATCGTGATCTCCAACGCGATGGAGATGTCCGTGGAATACGCCGGCGACACAGCCTCGCCGTACATCCATGCCGTGCTCGACGACATCATCCAGGCGCACTCCGTCGAGGCTCCCGATATCATCACCGGGGAGACGGGCCTCATCGGCTTCACCGAGGAAGACGCAGAGGCAGCATCTACCGAGGAGGCCATTGATTCAGAAGCGAGCGCTGAACTAGAACCGGGTTTTGACACCGACCAAGAAGCTGCACAAGAGCAGGAGTAGGAGGGAGACTCATCGTGGCCAAGGTTTCCATTAAAGAAGCAGAAACACTCCGCGTTGGCGAGGACTTTGTGCTCGCGGACGTCGACCCAGCGTCAACGCCGGGTGTGAGTGAAGACAACGTCGATGATGCTTTTGATGAATTCGACGATGAGCTCGATGAACTCCAGGAATGCTTGTACGCCAATGGGCGTGCGGGCAATGAGAACGCCGGTTCCATTCTCCTTGTCCTGCAGGGAATGGATACCGCCGGCAAGGGCGGCATCATCCGTCACGTTGTGGGTGAGACCATGGACCCTCAAGGCGTGCACATCAAGGCCTTTGGCAAGCCAACGGAGGAAGAACTCAAACATGACTTCCTCTGGCGCATTGAACCGCATTTGCCCAAGCCAGGCATGATTAGCGTGTTTGACCGTTCCCACTACGAGGACGTCTTAGTCCAACGCGTGAAACAGATGGCGCCACCGGAGGAGATTGAGCGGCGCTACGGTGCCATCGTTGACTTTGAGGCGAAGGCAGCTGCCAACGGCACGAAGATCATCAAAGTCATGCCGCACATCTCCAAGGAATTTCAAGGGGAGAACCTGCGCAAGCGCATTGAGCGCCCGGATAAGCACTGGAAGTACAACCCGGGAGATATTGATGATCGTCGGCTCTGGGACGAATTCCAAGAAGCATACGAGATCGCACTCAAGCGCACATCCACCGATGTTGCCCCCTGGTACTGCATCCCTTCTGACAACAAGGACTACTGCCGCACAGTGGTGAAGACCCTCTTCGTCCAAGCCCTGCGCGATCTCAACCTGGAATGGCCCAAGCCTGACTTCGATCCCGAGGTTGAGCTCAAGCGTCTAGCGGAGTCCTAGCCACCGCTACTGGCCACTAGTCCCACCAGATACCGGCGTCCGCGTCGTGGTACACAGCGGAGACAATGTCCGCGGTCTCGATCTCGTAGCTATTGATGGACACGATGTCTTGGCCGATGAGTCGCTTAGAGGCCGGTAGAAATCTGGTCAGGGGAGTCAACGTAGACCGAAGATGGCCGGGAACGTTGGTCGTTGGAAAGGTTGACGGGTTCGATGCCACCGTGAAAAGGATTTGTGTGTGCTGTGGCGGTGTTCGAGGTGCCGAAGTCAATCGCGAGCGCCCAATCGGACGAGGACATGCCTTGTTGCTCCCCCCCCCCTTTTTAAGGTGATTAAATCTGTTTAGGGGAACAAAAAGAAAGCAACAGTGTCACTTATAGTGGCAGGCCGACGAGCATGAAAACCCCGGCCGCAAAGGAGCACCGCGTGTAGCCTTGCGGGAACACGATTTTTCCGGCACCTGGCACGACTGAGACGACGAGACATTGCGAGGAAAGTGGAGCGAATGCGCAAGGCTAAAGCAATTGCGATGGTACTAGCCGCAACGGCGCTGATGGTGGCTGGCTGTTCGGGGAGCGATGAACAAGGCGAAGGAGAACAAAACACCACACAGAACAGCGCCGCGCGAAGCGATGCTGACACAAGCGATACCCAAGACCAAGCGGATCCCGGTGCCTGCACCACCGAGGTGAGCATCAAGGCACTCCTGGACGAGATGCCGGATGAGCTCGTGGGTTTGCCGTATGACCCGGACTACAGCACGGTGATGGATGAGGGGTGGAATCACTATTATCAAAACGGCCCTGAGCAATTCTCCGTTGGTGTTTCGTACTACGACGAAGGCCTGGGGCAGGATCCATGCCCGAGTGACCCGAAGAAGGCGGCCCAAGACGAGCGAAAGCTGCACATGGAAAGCTACCAAGAGCAGCAAGAGCGTGACGGGGAGGCAGTGCTGCCGTGGGATGAATTCGATTTCACGGTGGGGGACCGCTACTTCGCGTGCGCCAAGCACCCGGAGGCAGACCTGCGCCAGTTCTTCTGCTCAACGAGTTTCGGTAACGCTGCGGCAACCACGTACATGTTCCGTCATTCGAAAGGCGACGACCAGGATGTTGAGGACATGAAGGAAGCCATGACTGAGCTGACACAGCTGTTGGACAAGCAGCCAGTGGGGCCAGGATTGTCCGACCTCAACTAAGACCCAAAGCCCGGCTACTTAATCGGTAAAGAACGATTGGGATGCCGGGTTTTCCGCTGTGACGGGGCACACTGGGTGAATGAAAAGTTTCTCTAAGCTGTACAAAGTCGCGGCACTGACGGCTGCGGTGAGTCTTACTATGGCGAGTTGCTCTTCCACGGGTGGCGCTCAGCGTGACGGTGAGGCCAGCGGCACCGGTGGCGGTGGGGTAGAGACCCCGCGCTACGTCGTGGCCATGGTTACCCACGGTGCCCCGGGCGACACGTACTGGGATCTCGTGCGCAAAGGTGCAGAGGATGCGGCGAAGAAGGACAATATTGAGCTGCGTTACTCCTCTGATCCGCAGGCACCGAACCAGGCGAACCTGGTGCGTTCCGCAGTGGACTCGAACGTTGACGGCATCGCGGTAACGCTGCCGAACGCGGAGGCTATTGGCCCAGCAGCCCAGCTTGCTACGGAGGCAGGCATCCCGGTTGTGGGATTGAACTCTGGCATGAAGGAGTATGACAAGTACGGGATCACCGGCTTTTTCGGCCAGGACGAAACGGTGGCTGGCACGGCAGCGGGTGAGCGCCTGAAGGAAGAAGGCAAGTCCAAGGTGCTCTGCGTCATCCATGAGCAAGGCAACTCCTCCCAGGAGGCACGCTGTGCTGGTGTGAAAGAGGGCCTCGGTGGCGAGGTTGAGATCCTCTACGTCAACGGCCAAGACCTGACCTCGGTCCAGTCGACGATTAACTCCAAGTTGGCCCAGGACAAGTCCTTCGACACTGTCTTCGCGTTGCAGGCCCCAGTGGCAATGCGCGCGACGGAGGCTGTGAAGCAGTCTGGTTCCAAGGCGCAGGTGGTTACGTTTGATACGAACGCTGAGCTGGTGGACGCCATCGCGGATGGTCGCGTGGCGTGGGCCGTGGATCAGCAGCCGTACCTGCAGGGCTACCTCGCGGTGGATTCGCTGTGGGTGGCTAAGCGCAACGGTGGCACCTTCGGTGGTGGCCAGCCGGTGTACACGGGCCCGAGCTTCGTGGACAAAGACAATGTGGAGAAGATTGCTGAGGCCGCCAAGGCAGGCCTTCGATGAGCCAGACAATCACAGACGAATCGACTGAGAGTAACTCGGACGATCGGCTACGTACCCACACCGGCCTCGCCAAACTGATCAGGCGCCCGGAGCTGGCCAGCCTGCTCGGCTTTCTGGTCATCTTGAGCCTCTTCCTGGCGGTCGCCCCGGCGTTCCGTTCGTTTGAGGCGATGGCCACGATTCTGTATGCCAGTTCCACGCTCGGCATCGTGGCTCTCGCCGTGGGTTTGCTCATGATCGGTGGGGCGTTTGATTTGTCCTCCGGTGTCGCAGTGACCACCGCGGCACTAGCGGCGTCGATGCTTAATTACAACCTGCATTTGAACTCGTGGGTGGGCGCGGGCCTCGCACTTGTCATCGCACTGGCCATCGGTGCGCTTAACGGCATTTTGGTCACCCGCACCGGCATTGATAGCTTCCTCATCACCCTCGCCGCGTTCCTCATGTTGCAGGGCCTTAACCTCGCTGTAACCAAGCTGGTCACCGGTCAGGTGGCCACGCCATCAATCGCCGATATGGAGGGCTTCGCCTCTGCGCGCACCTTCTTCGCTGGCAGCTTCCACATTGGCAATGTGCGTATCAGCGTCACGGTGATCTGGTGGTTGCTGTTTGTCGCGATTGCGTCGTTTGTTCTTTTCCGCACGAAGTTCGGTAACTGGATCACCGCTGTCGGCGGTGACGAGGATGCCGCGCGTGCTGTCGGTGTCCCCGTTCGCCTGGTCAAGATCGTGTTGTTCATGACGGTCGGCTTCGCCGCATGGTTCGTGGGCATGCACACGCTCTTTGCCTTCGATTCGATCCAGGCAGGCCAGGGCGTGGGCAATGAATTCCTGTACATCATCGCCGCCGTCATCGGCGGGTGTGCGATGAAGGGCGGCCGCGGCACGGCGATCGGCACGATGATCGGCGCGCTCATCTTCGGCATGACCAACCAGGGCATCGTCTACGCGGGATGGAATCCGGACTGGTTCAAGTTCTTCCTCGGCGCGATGCTCCTGTTCGCGGTGCTCACCAACACCTCATTCGCCAACATCACGAAGGGGCGGTAGGCCATGTCCATCATTGAATTGCGCGACATCACCAAGTCGTACGGCACCTTCGACGCATTGCGCGGTGTCGATCTCAGCGTCAACGCGGGCGAAGTCACCTGTGTGCTCGGCGACAATGGTGCGGGCAAGTCAACGCTCATCAAAATCCTTGCGGGTTTGCACGCCCCAACGAGTGGGCAATTGCTTATCGACGGCTCACCGGTCACCTTCACATCCCCCCGCGATGCCCTGGATGCCGGTATTGCGACGGTGTACCAAAATCTGGCCATTGTTGATGAACTGAGCGTGTGGCGAAACTTCTTCTTAGGCCAGGAGCTCACCGGCCCATTCGGCAAGCTGAAGCAGGATGAGATGAAACGCATCTGCTCCGAACAGCTCCTGGAGATGGGCATTGACATTCCGGATGTCAATGTTGAAGCCGGGAACCTGTCCGGCGGTCAACGCCAGGTCGTTGCCATTGCCCGGGCCGTGTACTTCGGTGCCCGGGTGATCGTTCTCGATGAGCCGACAGCAGCACTCGGTGTGAAGCAGTCCGGCGTGGTGCTGAAGTTCATTGCTGCGGCACGGGACCGCGGTGTCGCCGTCGTCTTGGTAACCCACAATCCGCACCATGCCTACCTGGTGGGAGACCACTTCATGATTTTGAAACTCGGCCGACAGGAACTCGACGCCGCCCGTGATGAGGTCACTCTGGACGAGCTCACTCGGGAAATGTCCGGCGGTGCTGAACTCGAAGCACTTAGCCACGAACTAAAAAGTTAGGCGAGGTTTTTCGCTGTCACTTGGGTAAAAGTGCCTAAAAGTCGAGATTTCCGACATAACGAGTATGTTTAGAGCTAAAGTTTGTCTGGCATTGAGCTGAGTTCGGGATTCAGATTTAGTGAAGGTTTTGAAGTGACAGGGTTGAAAACATTTGGACGCGGGCTGCAAAGCAAAGTTTTAGTGCTCTTCGCCATGCTTCTCGCAGTGTTCATGGTGCTTGCACCGCAATCGGTTTACGCGACTGAAACTGATGGCGCCAACACGGAGACTGCTGGTCGGGATGCCGCAACGGTTGCGGACACGCCTGCAGAAGAGGACGCCACGACCGACGAGCCAGCTAGCGTCGCAGACTCTAATGGGGCGGCAGCTGGTTTTGGAACCAAGGCTTATGAGCTCATTGGTGAGTGGAAGCAGCAGCCGAGGGAGGTGATCTCCGGACTTGATGTTCTGTCGATGGTGTGGTGGATGGATATTAATGATTCAGCACCGGCACCAGGCAATAAGCCGACCAATGACAACTTGCTCACGGTGACCGTTGAGAATGCTCATTTCGGTGAGATCCCCAGTCAGTGCTTGAGTGGGGACAAGGGTGCTTCCAAGTTGTCAGAGGACAAGCGCACCCTGACTTGTGACATTGGAGAGCGCGATGAGGGTACCGCGCAGATGCTGCTTTCTGGTGTCAAGGTTGATGGGCCGGGCAAGTCCAAGGTGTCAGCCAAGGCAACCTTCCGCGGCCTCGAAGCTGAGCTGCCTGAGATTCCCGTGATTGCTCCTTTCCTCATGGACGCCAAGTTTGATGGCGGTGCAGCAACCTCCCTGACTGGTGAACCGGACACCTTCCAGTTCATGAACTTCCCCTTCTCGCTGGCGCATGCAAAAGGCGCAGCAAAGGGGCCCGAGAGCGTCAGCTATGACATCACGATCAACGGCGTGAAGGACGAAGAGGTCACGCTTCAGGATGTCGCCTGCGCACCAATCGATCGTGTGCAGCCGGGATACCCATTCTCGGCTCCTGGGAAGCCGGAGAATCAAACCACGAAGTTCCCTACGTGTGAGTTCACAGCCGTGAAAGGCAAGAAGAACACGTTCCGTTTGACGCTGTCTGATCTGGATTACACGTCTAAGCGCGCTGATCTGGATTCAAACGGCGTGCTTCTGCCACAGGTTCAACCAAAGCATCCACGTGAAGTTATTGCTGCTGGTGAACTGCGCGTGAAGGTGCCGTATGTCACCTCCGGGCCAAACAAGAATGAGGACACCAATATTCACCTGAAGGCGTCTGCTCCGACGTACACCGCTGAGGACGGCTCGACTGCTCAAGACGATCCTTCCAATAATGAGAACAAGGCGCCCTTGGTTCGTGGTAATTGGACCGGTGCATGGGTGGTTGCTTCACAGTGGCCAAAGGCGTACCCAGGTATTGGTTGGTCCGATACCTCCCGCGCACCAGCCGGCGCCACCGTTATGTCGGTGTCGGGTATTGGCCCACGCCGTGTTGTGAACTCGGCTAACCAACCGGGCGGTTTTGCGGACACCTGGATCTGCAACACCCTGGATACGAAGCGCGTTGACTTCGTTGATGCCCGCGTGGTGGCTGACCCACAAGCGAAACCAAATGTCTACTACGGCGAGAACATCGAGGATCTGAAGATTCTGTACTACACGGGTGAGGTAGAGGATCCGAACCTGTTTAAGTGCGGAACGAAGGAAACGCCGTTTGATGAAGGCAAGGACGAAAAGGATGGCTGGAGTTACACCAAGCCGGCTGATCTGTCTACGGTCAAGGCCGTGAAGGTGCGTGTGCCACACGACAAGGTCCACTTGTCCAAGCTGCCTAAGTCTTTCTTCTATCTAGTCATCGAGCAGCGGATCCACGATGATGCGAAGCCTGGGGATGATGTTTGGGCGTTTACGTCGGTGCTGGAGGAAGACCACACTGAATGGAAAATGGACTTCAACGCTAAGCGTTATTTCCACCGCTTCACCGATAAAGATGATGCTAAAGAGGAGATCACGCCTTCGTTCGCGAGCCCTGGTGTGGTAACTGACGGTGTGCGTTACCCGTACACGGGTCCTGGCCGCGACCTTTTGCGTGTGGTGGGTTCCCTGCCTGTTGTAGCGAAGGACGCAGCGCAACCGGAGTACGGCCCGGGCGAGGAAGCTGATTTCACTATCCGCTATGGCCTGGAATCTGAGATTGCCAATATGCCTAATGATCAGGTGGTGATTAAGGACACGTTGCCGAAGGGGATGGAGTACATCGCTGGCAGTGCTGACGTTGAACCCGAAGTGTCAACGAACGACAAGGGTGAGCAGGTGCTTACCTGGACAAAGGAAGACGTTGCGCCGAACTTGCGCGTCCTTGAGGAGGGCAACCCGGGCATTATCAACTACAAGGCCACGATGCCGAAGGATGCAAAGCCCGGTGATGTTCTGACGAATGAGGTTACTGCAACGAGCCAGGGCCAGACCCGTAAGGCGCAGGCGAAGGTGACAGTCCCGCGTGCCGGCTACACGTCACTGAAGAAGAATGTGGCTGAATCCGTTATTGAAACCGCCCCGAATGGAGTGGCTTCTAATGAGTGGACGATTGAACTCACCTCAAAGGATCCAACGAAGTCGAATCTGACGGATGTTATTGACGTGCTTCCTGCCAACGGCGATGCTCAGGGCTCGAAGTTTGAGGGCAAGCTCAAGGTCACAAACGTCGAAGGTCCAGAAGGTGCGAAGATCTACAGCACTACTGTTGATCCAGCGAAGATTGACGAGGATCCGAATGCCGAAGTCAATGGTGCGACAGGCCAGCCGTCCAGCATCTGGACGGAGGGTGTGAAGGAAAATGCTACTGCCGTTCGCGTGATCACCAACGCGCCTTTGGCTTATGGCGATACACAGAAGATCACCATTAAGACGGAACTGCATAGCGCTAAATCTGGCGACATCGTAGTGAATAAGGCCGTTGGCCGCGCTGAAAACACGAAGCTGCGTATGCGCACCTCTGCCCAGTTCACTGTCCGTACACCGGTCGACGTCAATGTTGAGAAGGTGTGGAAGGATGCCAAGGGTGCGGACCTGAAGGACACTCCGAAGTCCGTCAAGGTTCAGCTCATCCGCAAGCAGGGTGAAGAAAGCACCCCTGTGGGTGACAAGGTTGAACTCAATGCTGACAACAAGTGGAAGCACACGTTTGCAAAACTGCCAGCTGCAGTGGATGAGGAACCCGTCACCTATACGGTGCACGAAGACGAGATTGAGGGATTCACCTCCAAGGTCGAGGTGAAGAATGTCGACGGCGACTACCAGGTCATGGTGACGAACACCCGTAAACCAGAGCCAAACCCGACACCAACCCCGACTCCGACACTAACCCCGACGCCGACGCCAACCCCGGCTCCGACACCAACCCCGACGCCAGGTCCCTCCGGTACCCCGACGCCAACGCCGGGTACATCGGGAACCCCAACGCCAGGTCCGTCGGGAACCTCGACGCCGGGTACATCGGAAACTCCAACTCCTGGCCCAACGCCGGAGCAGCCGAGCGGTCCTAAGAAGGAGCTCGCACGGACTGGTGCTGCTGTCATGGGACTGGTGGCATTGGCACTGGCCGCGATTGGCGGCGGAACACTACTGATGCTTAGGTCGCGGAAGCAGTAGACTCACTGCACTCAAAGCGCCACAAAGTTAATGGGTCCGACTGGTTGAAACCAGCCGGACCCATTATCTGTTCAGATCACGCCACAAACAAAACCACGACTGCACCGACAACCAGTGTGATGAGAACACCAATCAGGATGAGCAAAGGGAGCCCCAGCGTGAAAGCAGTGACGATGGTGGACAGAATCCCGCCAGTGGAGGAATCGTTTTTGTCCATCGCTTGGTACGGGTTGGGCTGGCTGTAGGGTTGCTGGATGTCATAGGGTTGTTGCTGGTGGTAAGGGGTGCCGTAGGGCTGGTTGTCCTGCGGTTCCTGGGGCGGGTAAGCGTTGCCGTACGGGGTGGTCATGGTGGGGCTCCTGTTCAAGGGGTGTTAGCAGTGCCGTCAGCGTCGTCGGCAAGCTCGGCTTGGGCTTGGCTGATTTGCTCGGAGAGGGCGACCATCGCATTGTGGGCGTCGACAACCGCCTTGACGGCGCGGACGGAAGCGGAACCAAGTTGCTCGTCGGTCATGCCGGCGGCCACGGAAACTTCGGCTTCGGTGCGGATGACGAGGTTCTCCGACTTGTTGCCCACGATGGCGCGCGCACCGATGAGGGTGGAGTTCACCTCATTGGCAGCGAGGTAGTAGTTCGCGTCAGGGGAGTCGGCGGCGGTGTCCGTGGAGGAATCGGCGCGGACGATGAATACGGAGTCGAGCAAGACAACGAGAAGCTCCAGCTTGTCGTGGGTGCCTTGCGCCACGCGCCCGGTGGGATCAGCGGTGATACTGACACCAGACTGGGAGAAAGCGTCAACAATGCGTTCAATGGTGACCAAGTTGGGGGTCGAATTCGCGGTAGTCACTTTAGTTCTCCTCCCACGTCACGGCAGTTGGGAAAGATTCAGCCAAGAAGTTGAAAGCCTGCAGCGTCGCATTGATTGAGGTGATGATGAAGGTGCCCAGCTGATTCGTCGATAAGCCACGGCTCACATCAAGCGACCGGATACCGGTGATGGCTAGGGTGTTTTCCTCACTCTGGAAGAAACGCAGAGTCGGCGTGAAATGCGTCTGGTTGTACTCATTCGTGGCGTACAACAGCGAGGACACATCCTCCGGTGCGAACTCTCCACGCCACACAGACTCGAAGATGAGCTTGCCATCGTCGAAGGTGAACACCATCGCGGCGTTGATAAAGCCTGTTCGAACAACGGGTTCTTCCAGGCGGTACTCCAAGCCCTCACCCTCAAGCACGGCGGCGATGTCAGCGAGAGTGACCTCGCGGACCCGATCATCCGCTGTGAGCTCCGGAGTGGGGTTCTCATTGGTGGTCATGGCACCTAAGGTTACCTGTCTTGGCTCCATGCTGGTGGGCTCGCATCAAGTGGTGCTTCTGCCGGGCAAATAGTGCTAATGTTGCGAATGTCTACCAAGCATTGGCAGGCGCTAAAAAGAAGCATCCTTTAAATTCCGCACAGAGAGGCGGGGAAGGAGGTTCGATGAGTGCCACGAAGTTGCTTGACGCTAGTGACGTCTCGCGTACGATCGCACGCATCGCGCACCAAATTATCGAGAAAACAGCGCTCGATGCACCTGGTGCTCCAACGGTGATTCTGTTGGGCATCCCATCTGGGGGAGTGCCCTTGGCCCAGCGCATAGGCGCGGCGATTGAGGAATTTGCGGGGGTGAACGTCCCTGTTGGAAGCCTGGATGTCACCCTGTACCGCGATGATCTGCGCCGCCGCCCACACCGTGCATTGGCGCCCACGGACATTCCAGGAGATATTAATGGCGCAACCATCGTGTTGGTTGATGATGTGCTGTTTTCGGGCCGCACTATCCGTGCCGCACTTGATTCTTTGAGTGATATCGGCCGCCCCAACATCATTCAGCTCGCCGTCCTCGTGGACCGTGGCCACCGTGCCGTGCCCATTCGCGCAGACTACGTGGGCAAGAACATTCCCACCGCACTCAGTGAGGATGTCACTGTGACGCTCACGCCTATCGACGGTGAAGATGCAGTCCTCCTCATGAAAGAGGGTGAGGAAGAATGAAGCACCTGATCAGCATCGCGGACTTGAGCCGTGAGGAGATCATCGGGCTGATGGATGAGGCTGATCGCTTCCGCGAAGCCCTGGAGGGCCGCGAGATGAAGAAGCTACCCACCCTGCGCGGGCGCACCATTTTCACGCTGTTCTACGAAAACTCCACCCGCACCCGCTCCTCCTTCGAGACGGCAGGTAAGTGGATGAGCGCGGATGTGATCAACGTGTCTGCGTCCAACTCCAGTGTGAAAAAAGGCGAGTCGCTCAAGGACACGGCAGCGACCCTGAAGGCTGTGGGTGCAGATGCGATCATCATGCGCCACCCATCTTCCGGCGCACCGAACCTGCTGCGTGAATGGGTGCCGGGCGCCGCAATTGTTAACGCCGGTGATGGCTCGCACCAGCACCCGACGCAGGCACTGCTTGATGCCGTGACGATGCGCCAACACATTGGCGATGTAGCAGGAAAGAAAGTCCTCATCGTCGGTGACATCTTGCACTCCCGTGTAGCACGCTCCAACGTGGACCTTTTGTCCACGCTCGGCGCAGAGGTTGTGCTCGTTGCGCCGCCGACTTTGCTGCCCACTGGTGTGCAGAACTGGCCGTGCCGCGTGGCCTATGACTTCGACGTGGAGCTCGCCTCCGCGGACACCCCCGCAGTGGTGATGATGCTGCGCGTGCAGGCAGAGCGTATGAATGGTGGTTTCTTCCCATCCCACCGTGAATACGCCACCTTGTATGGGCTTTCCCAAGACCGTGCGGACGCGCTCGGCAACGACACCCTGATCATGCACCCGGGACCGATGCTGCGCGGCATGGAAATCAACTTCAATGTGGCCGACCGCGATAACACCGTGGTCCTGGATCAGGTGACTAATGGTGTGTACACCCGCATGGCGGCGCTGTTCACTCTGCTAGCCAGCGGGGACGATGCGCTGGAAGGAAAGGAGTAGGGCAGTGGCAACACTCGCTTTGAATAACGTCCGCCCCTACGGCGAAGACGAAACGAACATTCTCATCGACGTGGACGCGGGTGTCATCGACTCCATCGGTGATGCGCCGTTCACAGATGCAGCTGAGGTCGTGGATTGTGGTGGCAAGGTGCTGCTCCCGGGCCTCGTGGATGTGCACGTGCACCTGCGCGAGCCGGGCCGCGAGGACACGGAGACCATTGCGACGGGCTCTGATGCCGCGGCTGCTGGTGGTTTCACCGCCGTGTTCACCATGGCGAACACTCAGCCCGTTATTGATCAGCCTTTCCTCGCCGATGCCGTGTGGGAAAAAGGTCAGGCCTACGGCAAGTGCGATGTGTACCCGGTGGGCTCTATCAGCAAGGGACTCGGCGGGGAAACACTCACCGAGATCGGTCTGATGTCCCGCGGGCACGTGCGGATGTTCTCCGATGATGGCCGATGCGTCAATGACCCGCAGCTGATGCGCCGCGCTATCGAGTACGCCAAGGCCTATGACGTCGTGCTGGCACAGCATGCTGAGGACCACCGCATGACTGAAGGCTCGTGTGCCCACGAAGGTGAAAACGCTGCCCGCCTGGGGCTGCGCGGTTGGCCACGTGTGGCAGAAGAATCCATCGTTGCACGCGACCTGATTATGACCCGTGACTACGGCGGGCGCTACCACCTCTGCCACGCCTCCACCGAGGGCACCGTATCCCTCCTGCGGTGGGCAAAGGAGCAGGGGATTGACGTCACCGCCGAGGTCACCCCGCACCACTTGCTGCTTACCGACGAGAAGCTGGAAACCTACGACGGTGTCTACCGCGTCAACCCACCGCTGCGTGAGAACAAGGACACGTTTGCGCTGCGCGACGCGCTTCTGGACGGCACGATTGACGTCGTGGCCACCGATCACGCACCGCACGGTTCCGAAGACAAATGCGTCGAATTTGAAAACGCCAAGCCCGGCATGATCGGCCTGGAAACCTCCCTGGCCATCATCGCCCACATCTTCGTCGAATCCGGACTGGCGGACTGGCGCTTCGTGGCCAAGGTCATGAGCGAGCGCCCGGCAGAGATCCTGCGTCTGTCGGACCACGGCCGACCGATTGCTGTCGGCGAGCCGGCCAACCTCACCCTCGTCGATACGCAAGCGCCATGGACCGCACGCGGCGAAGAGATGGCATCCAAGTCGAAGAACACCCCGTACGAGGGCTCTGAATTCAACACACGCGTCACTGCAACTTGGCTGCGCGGTAAGCAAACCTACGAGGCAACGGACAACCAAAAGAACTGACCAGCACAAGCGCCGTCATCCGAGCGCCGGCGCTGTCCATCAACGCGAGAATAGAACGAGAAGAAAAAGGAAACACACATGAGCACCGACCACATTCCCGCCGTGCTGGTCCTAGCCGACGGCACGACATTCCCAGGCTTTGCCTTCGGGGCGGAGACCGTCGAACCTATTTTCGGTGAAGCAGTCTTCACCACCGCCATGACCGGCTACCAGGAAACGATGACGGACCCGTCCTACCACCGCCAAATCGTCGTCGCTGCAGCTCCGCAGATCGGCAACACCGGCTGGAACGATGAAGACAATGAGTCCCACGACAACCGCATTTGGGTTGCCGGCCTGGTAATCCGTGACCTGGCTAAACGCGTGTCCAACTGGCGCGCGAAGCGCAGCCTCGAAGATGAGATGATTTCCCAGGGCATCGTTGGTATCCATGGCGTGGATACCCGCTCCTTGGTCCGCCACCTGCGCAACTACGGCTCCATCGCCGCGGGGATTTTTGTGGGGGAGGACGCACAGGGGAACGTCGATAAGCTTGTTGCGCGCGTGAAAGAGCAACCCGCGATGTCGGGCGCGGATCTTTCTGCGGAAGTCTCCACTACCGAGCCGTACGTGATTGAGGCTGAGGGAGAGAAGAAGTACACCGTCGTCGCGTACGACATGGGCATCAAGTCCGCTACGCCGCGCCACTTCGCGCAGCGCGGAATTGAGACCATCGTGGTCCCGGCGGGCACTTCCTTTGCTGAGATTGCGAAGCACAACCCGGATGGCGTGTTCATCTCTAACGGCCCGGGCGACCCGAAGACTGCCGATGACATGGTTGCGGTCACCCGTGACGTGATCGCCAGCGGCACCCCGCTTTTTGGCATCTGCTTTGGTAACCAGATCCTTGGCCGCGCACTCGGACTGGACACCTACAAGCTCAAGTTCGGCCACCGCGGTGTGAATATTCCGGTGAAGAACCACGTGACCGGCAAGATCGACATCACCTCCCAGAACCACGGCTTCGCGGTCACGCTTCCGGAGGGATTCACCGCCCAGGACGTCAAAAACGGCAAGACCTTCGACACGGACTTCGGCCCGGCACTGGTCACGCACACGTGCCTTAACGACGGCGTTGTTGAGGGCGTCGCCCTGCAATCCGGCAAGGCCTACTCCGTCCAGTACCACCCGGAATCCGCGGCAGGCCCGCACGACGCGAACCCGCTCTTCGACCAGTTTGTGGCGCTCATGGACGACCACAAGGCCGCCAAGAACGCATCCGAGCAGAACTAACCAGGAAGGAAAACCATGAAACGCGAAGAAATCAACCACGTCCTGGTCATCGGCTCGGGCCCGATTGTCATCGGCCAGGCCTGCGAGTTCGACTACTCGGGTACCCAGGCATGCCGCGTGCTCAAAGAAGAAGGACTGCGCGTCACCCTGATCAACTCCAACCCGGCAACGATCATGACCGACCCGGAGTTCGCTGACCACACCTATGTGGAGCCGATCGAGCCGGAATACATCGATCGGATCCTTGCCCGCGAGGCGGAGCAGGGCCACCCGGTTGACGCAATCCTGGCCACCCTCGGTGGACAGACCGCACTCAACGCTGCGATCCAGCTTGACCGTCAAGGCATCCTGGCAAAGCACAATGTCGAACTTATCGGTGCGAATATTGACGCGATTGAGCGAGGTGAGGACCGCCAGAAGTTCAAGGACATCGTGGCCAAGATCGGCGGAGAATCCGCTCGCTCCCGCGTGTGCTTCAACATGGACGAAGTCAAGGACACGGTGGCGGAACTCGGTCTGCCTGTCGTCGTCCGCCCGTCTTTCACCATGGGTGGCCTTGGCTCGGGCCTGGCTTTCACCATGGAGGACCTTGAGCGCATCGCCGGCGATGGCCTTGAGGCCAGCCCGGAAGCGAATGTGCTGATCGAGGAATCCATCCTCGGCTGGAAGGAATTCGAGCTGGAGCTCATGCGTGACGGCGACGATAACGTCGTAGTCATCGCCTCCATTGAGAACGTCGATGCACTCGGTGTGCATACGGGCGATTCCGTCACCGTTGCACCGGCTCTCACCTTGACGGACCGCGAATTCCAGACAATGCGCGACCAAGGCATTGCCATCATCCGTGAAGTCGGTGTAGACACCGGTGGCTGCAACATCCAGTTCGCCGTCAATCCCGTTGACGGCCGCATCATCACCATTGAGATGAACCCGCGCGTATCGCGCTCTTCCGCGCTCGCGTCGAAGGCGACGGGCTTCCCAATCGCCAAGATCGCCTCGAAGCTGGCCATTGGCTACACCCTCGACGAGATCACGAACGACATCACCGGTGTCACCCCGGCTGCTTTCGAGCCGACGCTGGACTACGTGATTGTGAAGATGCCGCGCTTCGCCTTTGAAAAGTTCCCGGGCTCCGACGAGACCCTGGGCACCTCCATGAAGGCAGTGGGTGAGGCCATGGGCATTGGCCGCAACTACATCCAGGGCCTGAACAAGGTCATGCGCTCCATGGAAGACAAGCCGAACGGTTTCTGGACCAAACCTGACGAGTACTTCGCTGGCGAGCGCGCAACGGATGTCAACGCTGTGCTCGAGGACCTCAAGGTTCCCACGGACAAGCGCCTCTACGATGTTGAGCTCGCTTTGCGCCTGGGCGCCACGATCGAGCAGGTCTACGAGGCAAGCGGTATCGACCCGTGGTTCCTCGCCGAGCTCGAAGCGCTGATTGATTTCAGGGAGCAGCTTATTAGCGCCCCAGTGCTTGATGCTGACCTTCTCCGCGAGGCTAAGGTCTTCGGGCTTTCCGACGCGCAGATTGCGGCACTGCGTCCTGAACTCGCTGGCGAAGACGGTGTGCGTTCCCTGCGCTGGTCGCTGGGTATTCACCCGGTGTACAAGACCGTGGATACCTGCGCTGGCGAGTTCGAGGCACAGACCCCGTACCACTACTCGGCGTATGAGTATGACCCGAATGCAGAAACCGAAGTGCGCGTCGCAAGCTCCGCGCAGGAAGAAAAGGAAAGCGAGCGCGCAAAGGTAATCATTCTGGGCTCCGGCCCGAACCGTATTGGTCAAGGTATTGAGTTTGACTATTCCTGTGTTCACGCGGCACTCGAGCTGTCCCGCGTTGGGTACGAGACGGTGATGGTCAACTGCAACCCGGAGACCGTGTCCACGGACTACGACACTGCTGATCGGCTGTACTTCGAGCCACTGACCTTTGAAGACGTCATGGAGATCTACCGCGCTGAAGCTGCCACCGGCACCGTCGCTGGCGTGATTGTGCAGCTTGGTGGACAGACCCCGCTTGGTCTTGCACAGAAGCTTGCGGACGCGGGCGTGCCCGTCGTGGGCACTACGCCAGAAGCCATCGATTTGGCTGAGGATCGCGGTGAATTTGGCAAGGTCCTGGAGGCCGCAAACCTTCCGGCACCGGCTTACGGTACCGCCACCTCCTTCGAAGGTGCGCGTGAGGTGGCCAATCGCATCGGCTACCCGGTGCTGGTCCGTCCGTCCTACGTGCTTGGTGGCCGCGGCATGGAGATCGTCTACGACGAGGAGAACCTGCGCGACTACATCAACCGCGCAACCGAACTGTCCCCGGACCATCCGGTGCTGGTGGACCGTTTCCTGGACAACGCCATTGAGATTGACGTGGATGTGCTGTGCGATGGCACCGAGGTCTACCTCGGTGGCGTGATGGAACACATTGAGGAAGCCGGTATTCACTCCGGTGACTCTGCATGTGCACTGCCACCGATGACGCTGGGCCCGGACGATATTGACAAGGTCCGCCGCTCCGCCGAGGCACTGGCCCACGGTATTGGCGTGAAGGGGCTAATGAACGTGCAGTTCGCGCTCAAGGACGACATCCTCTACGTCATTGAGGCCAACCCGCGTGCGTCCCGCACCGTGCCGTTCGTGTCCAAGGCCACGGGTGTCCACTTGGCCAAGGCTGCTGCCCGCATCATGCTTGGCGCAACCATCGCGGAGCTGCGTGAAGAGGGCATCATTCCATCGACTTATGATGGTGGCTCCCTACCCCTCGAGCACCCGATCGCGGTTAAGGAAGCGGTCCTACCATTCACCCGCTTCCGTCGTCCAGATGGTGCGGTGCTGGACACCATCCTCGGACCGGAGATGAAGTCCACCGGTGAGGTCATGGGCTTGGCACCATCCTTCGGCGTTGCCTTTACCAAGGCCGAGGCAGCAGCGTTTGGCGAGCTTCCCACCGAAGGCACCGTCTTCGTGTCCCTGGCTAACCGCGACAAGCGCACGCTGATCTTCCCAATTCAGCGTCTGTCCACCATGGGCTTCAAGGTCTTGGCTACGGAGGGCACTGCCCAGACGCTGCGGCGCAACGGCATTGAGTGTGAGGTTGCTTTGAAGGCCTCCGCTGTCCGCGCCGGTGCTGAAGGTACGTCCATCGTCGACCGCATCCTGGACGGCGAGGTTGATCTAGTGCTCAACACCCCAGCTGGCTCCGCGGGTGCACGCCACGATGGCTATGACATCCGCGCCGCGGCAGTGGTTTCCAACGTGCCGATCATGACGACGGTGCAGGGCGTCACCGCAGCGGTCCAGGGCATCGAATCCCTCCGCGCGAATGAGATCACAGTGACCAGCCTCCAAGAACTTGAGCATAACGTTCAGGCAGGGGAGTAGATGAGCCAGAAGGAGAGCCCGGTGGATACAGGTGCCGGTTTTGGTGCCCGGCTTGTCGCCGCAGGAGCAGACTACGGCCGCTTGTGTGTTGGTATTGACCCGCATGAGCAGCTTCTCGCTGCGTGGGGGCTAAGCAATGACGCTAAAGGTTTGCGTGAATTCTCCCTGCGTTGTGTGGAAGCGTTCGCTGGACACGTTGCCCTGATCAAGCCACAGGTAGCTTTCTTCGAGCGGTATGGTTCTCAGGGCTTCGCTGTCCTGGAGGAGGTCATCGCTGCGGCAAAGAGTAGTGGAACCCTCATCGTTGCCGACGCTAAGCGGGGAGATATCGGATCCACTATGGCTGGCTATGCGGCAGCTTGGCTTGGTGATGAATCCCCGCTGTGCTGCGATGCTGTGACTCTCACCCCGTACCTCGGGGTGAGGTCGTTGGCTCCCGCTATTGAGCTGGCAGGGGAGAACAGGCGCGGTGTCTTCATCATGGCGGCTAATTCCAACCCGGAAGCAGAAGCCTTCCAGGAGCAGCTCCTGGGCACCACTGGTGATACGGTTGCCCAGCACATGATTGATGAGTGTGCGCAATACAACCAAGCTGATAACGGTCACGTTGGTCACGTCGGTGTTGTCGTGGGGGCAACGGTGAAGAACCCACCACGGTTGGATCACCTCAATGCGCCGGTGCTCATGCCCGGTGTGGGGGCGCAAGGTGCAACGATGGATGATGTTGCACGCATTGCTGGCGCAGACAGTCATCTTGTTTTTCCGAATGTTTCCCGTTCAATTCTCTCCGCTGGACCTAATACTGAAGACCTGCGCAAACGTGTAAAAGAACAGGTCGCAGGCGCTTAAGCTGGCCCTAGTTGGCGAATAACCTAAAACTGCTGGTAGGTTGAAAACGCCGACGCGGTGACATGCCGAAACACGGTATCGTTCACCGCGTCAAGTAAGATCCAGTGTTAAACTGAACCGCGATCGGCCAATCACACAGTTGTAATTAGAAAAGCGGCTGTGCAATAGTGTCGAGTCGGTTCAAACACAGAATCGTGAAAACTAACTACCCCTACTATTTATGGAGGAACCGAAGTGGCCCTTCCCCAACTAACCCCGGAGCAGCGCCAGGAAGCTCTGGCTAAGGCTGCAGAGGCACGTAAGCAGCGCGCAGAGCTCAAGGCATCCCTGAAGCGCGGCGAGACCAACCTGAAGGAAGTTCTCGAGAAGGCTGAGTCCAACGAGATCATCGGTAAGACCAAGGTCTCCGCTCTCCTGGAGGCTCTGCCGAAGGTGGGCAAGGTTAAGGCACGCGAGATTATGGAGGAGCTGGAGATCGCTCAGACCCGTCGCTTGCGTGGCCTCGGTGAGCGTCAGCGCCGTGCTCTGCTCGAGCGTTTTGGCTTCGCGGACTAATCGGTGACAACCGTGAATAAGAAGGGTCGGCTTGTTGTTTTGGCTGGCCCTTCTGCCGTCGGTAAGTCAACTGTGGTTCAGCGGCTCCGTGAAGCAGTGGAAGACCTGTACTTCTCTGTTTCTATGACCACGCGTGATCCTCGTCCGGGTGAGGTTGATGGCAAGGACTACTTCTTTGTCACGCCTGAGGAGTTCCAGGACAAGATCGACGCAGGTGAGATGCTCGAGTGGGCTGATATTCACAGTGGGTTGCAGCGTTCAGGCACCCCATCGGGGCCAGTGCGTGAGGCTATGGAAGCTGGTCGTCCTGTGCTTGTTGAGGTGGATCTCGCTGGCGCTCGCAATATCAAGATGCTCATGCCGGAGGCGACGACAGTTTTCCTCGCCCCGCCGTCATGGGAAGTGCTGGTTGATCGATTGACTGGCCGCGGGACTGAATCTCAGGATGTCATTGAGCGTCGCCTTGAAACAGCTCGTGATGAGTTGGCCTGCCAGGATGAGTTTGACACAATCATTGTGAACAACGATCTGGATGAGGCGGTTTCAGGCATTAGTGATATTCTTCTGTCCGTTAATCGTCCAACGAATGAATAGGTGTAAGTGAGCAACGTGACCAACGATCTGGCTACTTCGGCTGATGTCGATGTCAAGGAGCAGGTGTACGACACGCCTGAAGGCATCACGGCACCGCCTATTGATGAGCTGTTGACCAAGGTGTCTTCCAAGTACGCTCTGGTGATCTTTGCCGCTAAGCGCGCACGTCAGATCAACAGCTACTACCAGGAGCAAGATGAGGGTGTGTTCGAGTTCATCGGCCCCCTGGTCACCCCACAGCAAGGGGAGAAGCCTCTGTCCATTGCTCTGCGTGAGATCGAGCATGGTCTCTTGGAGCATGAGGAAGGCCAGTAAGCCTTAGCTCATCCATCGCAGCGCGGGTCTCCGGCAAAGCCGGGGCCCGCGTTTTGCTGTCAAAGTGCGTCTAGCTTTCTGAGAATTGCTTAAAAGATTATCGACGGTCCCCGCGCCCTATATCTCCGCTTCAGGCCCTTGACGTGCTTATATGTTTTCCCTATAACACTTATAGCCCCCCGAATGGGGGTGAAAAGCTAAGGAATCGTTCAGGAAAATTTAAGGCAAACCTGCTGGTCAACGCCTTGCGCCAACCAATGTCCACTTAAGTGGACAATTTAGTGTTTCGAAACTGAGAAAATCGTGCCATATTCAAAGGGCAGCCGGTCAGTGCCGGGGCCAAACGAAGATGTGAGGATCCACCTAGAACTCGGGGGTAGGCGGAAGCGAAGCACAGGGGCTTCTCCTGCATCATGGGGGTCATGTTGACCCTGGTGCTGGCTGGTTGCACTCCCCTTCGGGGTGTCGGGGGGAAACAACAGCCGAAAGTGACGGCAACACGGACGCAGTGACTCCCGCTAAAACCACGCCGCTAGTTTGGAGCCGGTGGCATAGTCTGCTGGACGGCGAAAAGGTTGCGGTGATGGTGGCAGGTAAGCTCGGGGGCCATGAGTGACATGGCTGCACATAACCTGGACACTGCTGAGGCCACCGGTGCTGATGCCGGGGTCGGCGGAGATGAAAAGGGGCCCCTCAACGTTGTTGTGGGTGTCTCCGGGGGAATTGCCGCGTACAAGGCATGTCACTTGGTGCGTGAGTTCACGGAGGCCGGGGATAGCGTGCGGGTTGTGCCTACGCCGTCAGCGCTGAACTTCGTGGGTGCGGCAACGTTTGAGGCACTGTCTGGCCACCACGTGGACACGGGGGTGTTCAGCCGTGTGGATGAGGTGCAGCACGTCCGCGTGGGTAAGGAAGCGGACCTGATTGTCGTCGCGCCGGCCACGGCGGATACGATCGCACGTATCGCTGCGGGTCGCGCAAATGACCTTCTTACCGCGACGGTGCTTGTGGCCACGTGCCCGGTGGTGCTAGCGCCGGCGATGCACACGGAGATGTGGGAGAACCCTGCAACCCAGGACAATGTGGCAACGTTGCGTCGCCGTGGCCTCATTGTGTTGGAGCCTGCGCATGGGCGTTTGACCGGCAAGGATACCGGTCCGGGCAGATTGCCGGAGGCATCGCAGATTGCGGCGATGGCGCGCACAGTTGTGGCGGTAGGGACGTTCACTCGGTCACTGGAAGGCAAGAAGGTGGTGATCTCCGCGGGCGGCACGCAGGAGAATATTGACCCAGTGCGCTTCATTGGTAACCGGTCTTCCGGCAGGCAAGGGTTTGCGCTCGCAGACATCGCGGTTCATCGTGGCGCGAATGTCACCATCGTCGCGGGGGACACCGATGAGCTGGAGACACCTCCTGGCGCAGAGATCATCCGCGTGCGCTCCACGCGCGACATGAAGGAGGCTGTCGACGCCGCGGCGGTGGACGCTGACATTGTGATCATGGCAGCTGCTGTCGCCGATTACCGCCCGGAAACTGAGGCTGATTCCAAGTTGAAGAAGGGGCAGGCGGATGATGTCTTATCGACGCTGCGGTTGGTGGAGAATCCGGATATTTTGAGGGGGCTCGTCGATAAGCGAGAGGCTGGCGAGACGTCTGCGACGATCGTTGGCTTTGCGGCGGAAACGGATGATCCGCTGGAAAATGGCCGGGCGAAGTTGGAGCGCAAGGGCGCGGACATGCTCATGGTGAACTCCGTGGCGGGAGGAAAAGTCTTCGGTGAGCTGCGCAATAGTGGCTGGCTGCTCGGTGCGGATGGATCGACGGAAGACATTGAGGATGGGCCGAAACACGTGGTTGCGGCACGGATGTGGGATGCGATTGAGAAGATCACGTCCGGTGACGGGGAGTCGATTCGACAGGATTAGACAGCTTAGTCTATTCTTGGGTGCGCACAGTCGCCGTAATGGCGCGCGTTTCTTTTGACAGCCGTCTCACCTGTAAGGACCTGCAAGCCCATGACCGACCCGTTCTACCGCCTATTCACCAGTGAATCCGTCACTGAAGGCCACCCGGACAAGATCTGCGATGCGATCTCCGACACGATCCTGGATGACATGCTTGCCCAGGACCCGCTGTCCCGCGTAGCAGTGGAAACGATGGTGACTACGGGCCAGGTTCACGTGGTGGGTGAGGTGACCACGCAGGCGTACTCCAACATTGCAAAGCTGGTGCGCGACAAGCTCGTGGAAATCGGGTTCACTTCCTCCGAGGTTGGTTTTGATGGCCGTACTTGTGGCGTCAACATTGCTATCGGCGACCAGTCCGCGGAGATTTCTGACGGTGTGACTGATTCCCTTGAGGTGCGCACCAATGAGTCCACCGGCGAGGAAGATCAGTCCGGTGCTGGTGATCAGGGACTCATGTTCGGCTATGCCACCGATGAGACCCCGGAGTTCATGCCGCTGCCGATTTCCACCGCGCACCGTCTGGCGCGTCGCCTCACACAGGTGCGCAAGGAGGGCATCGTTTCCGGTCTGCGCCCGGATGGCAAGACACAGGTGACTTTTGCTTATGACGGCGACCGGCCCGTCTACCTGGACACCGTGGTCATCTCCTCCCAGCACGATCCGGAATTCACCGGCCAGGAACTCGAGGACGCACTGCGCACCCATATCCTGGAGTGGGTCATTGAGGACGCTGGCCTGGGCCAATACTACAACGCAGACACCACATTGCTGGTCAACCCTTCTGGTTCCTTCGTGCTGGGTGGCCCAATGGGTGATGCTGGTCTGACCGGCCGCAAGATCATTGTGGATACCTACGGCGGTATGGCTCGCCACGGTGGTGGGGCCTTCTCCGGTAAGGACCCCTCAAAGGTGGATCGTTCCGCCGCGTATGCGATGCGCTGGGTGGCTAAGAATATTGTGGCGGCTGGCCTGGCACGTCGCGTTGAGGTGCAGGTTGCGTACGCCATCGGCCGTGCCACGCCGGTCGGCCTGTACGTGGAGACCTTCGGCACTGCCGCTGATGGCCTGACCAACGAGTCGATTCAGCAGGCAGTGGACAAGGTCTTTGATCTGCGTCCGACCGCCATCATCCGCCAGCTGGATCTGCTCCGCCCGATCTACTCCGCAACGTCTGCCTACGGCCACTTCGGCCGCACTGATGTGGCGTTCCCGTGGGAGGAGACCAACAAGGCCGACGACCTGCGTGCGGCGGCGGGGATATAGGGAATAGAGAGGTTACTTGAGGGTGGGCCGGGCATCGTCGGAAAGCGATTCAGCGCTATCTTGCTCGGCCCATTTTTCTTTTTCTGATTCTGACTTGCGGTGATTGCGCAGTGCGATGAAGCCGAGAGCAATGCCGATGACCACCGGCACCCAGATTTTGGAATATTCAGCTAGCAGCTCAACCCATTCAGGAATCTCGGGAAAGGGGATATGTGGAAGCGTGATATCTGGCGTGGGCAACGTCAGATGGGGCAGGTGGGGTACAGGTAAATCCAGGTGTGGCAAGGTGACATCTGGTAGCTCCCAATCCGGGATGAACTGAAGAATCCAATCAAGAAAACGCGACAGAACTGGGGCAAGCAGCAACACGAGGAGGGCCCAGCCGCCTTTGCCAAGACCCTCGACGATGGGGATCGCCGTACGCCGCAATGCGCTGGACTCCATTGCTTGTCTGCGTTTCTCACCCCGTGAACCTTGCGGTGGATCAAACTCAACGACGGATGACCCCTCACGGAAATCAACGTGCAAGATTTCTTTAAAGGGACTGGCCAGAATTTTCACGTGCGGCTTGTCCCGGTCCACACCCAGGGAGATCATCGGCTCGAGTTTGGTTGGTTCTTTTTGGGAAAAGAGGCTGTACCGGCCGGACTCCAATTGATCGTAGCGATGTTGAGGCACGCCATCCACGAGGATTTCTACCCGTGTCTGCGGGTTGATCAGGCGGGCGTGGATCCGTTCTTTCACAGAGCTGTCGCCGGTGAGGCGGTGGCCCGCTTTCTCTTTGCCAGGCCAATCTTCATCGATCCGGGCAAAATCAGGGTCGAAACCCGTTCGAATCTCAATGAGGCCATAGCGGGGATGGTGCAGTGACCATTCCTCTAAACCGGAAGTGCAATCGTAGTGTTCGAGTGAGCCCATTCCTAGCCCCTCGCCTGCGACACGGTGTTGGCATCGGCGTGGTTGAACTTCGTGCCAATCGCCTGCCCGGCAAACATCCCGATGGCAGCGGTAGCAGCGCACCCCAGTGCATAGAGAAACGTTCCGTCATTGAAATAGAGAACTTTGGCCAGCCAGAACCCCACGCCCGCGAAAAACGGTAAGGAAAACGTGGTGCGGTATGTCCACCCGTCAACAAAACCGGCCAGCGCAGCGGTACCAAACAAAAAGATGAGAACCGGGACCAGGGCTTTCTCTGCACCAAAGGCCGGTATCAGGACCCAGGGACCCAGGACGTAGGCCACGAGCATGAGAACAGGGGTTGCGTACTGCCACCCGGAGCGGTCTGTCTCAGTATCGTCGGATTCTGCTTTGCGGGGCACGGTCATGGTGCAAGACTACCAACGGGTGCTCCACTTCGATGAGGCACTAAAAGTCGCTCAAAGAGGTGTAGGTGACACCTACCTGGGGTGCTCCGATAAGCTCGTCCAAGCTCACTGGGCGCAGGCCCTTGGCGCGGAGACCATCAATGACACACTCAGCTGCATTTACGGTACTGAGGTGGATATCGTGCATGAGAATGATAGATCCTGCCTGTGCCTGAGCCACCGCGATAGAGCACGTCTTTGATGCGTCACGGTGCTGCCAATCAACCGTATCCACGTCCCACAAAGCTAGGGCCTGGCCACGTCCGCCCACGATTTCAGTAACGCGCGCATTTGTTGCACCGTAAGGCGGGCGCATCCACGTGGGGTGGGGCGCGCCAGCACTGGTGATCGCATCATTTGCGGCATCGAGCTGCTTGGCCACCCCGGCATTGCTTAAAGCTGTGAGCGGGGGATGGGTGTTGGAGTGATTCCCAATGTCATGGCCCTCTTTGTGCATGCGCCACACGATCCCCGGGTACTCCTTGGCGTTCACTCCGATGAGGAAGAACGTGGCATGCACGTGCTTCGTCTTCAGTATGTCCAAAAGTGTGCTGGTGTTGGGTACGGGGCCGTCGTCGTACGTAATGGCAACGCAGTTCTCGCACCCCTTGGCTTTAAAGTTTTGCTTCTGGCCTGGCGCGCGCGACACCAGCGGAGCAAGGGGTGTCAGAGCAAGCGGGAGCGGAGAAACACCGACACGGAAAGTTGAATCAGGGGCCTGGGGGAGAGGAGCAGATAACGCGGACCCGATGCCAACCAACATCGGGATAGGAGCCGCACTCGTGGTGGCAATCGGGGCAGCATTCGCGGTGACAGAAAGCGCAGTGAACGCGGTGAGCCCCGTGAGCAAAGCTAAGGCGCTCGTAGTGAGCGAACGTTTCATGGTTAAACGCAAACTCCAACAAAGTCGCACCGGGTGCGCTTAAGCAGACGGTGAAGCAGAAACATGAGATGGATAGATGATGGATAGATTATGCCTTCTGCCAGGATGAAAGACGAAACGTCGCGGGGGTGTCGCACCACCCCGCTAGGATCAAGGCCATGTCAAAAACGCTCGCCGCTGATCTACCCGTGGTGCGCGTGCTGCCGCTCCTTGGTTTGCCGCATTTAGACCGGCCGTTTGATTACTTAGTCACCGAAGAGGATTCCGCAGCCGCGCAACCGGGAGTTCGTGTGCGCATTCGTTTTGCGGGCCGGTTGGCAGATGCAGTGGTTCTGGGGCGTGCGGCTACGTCTGAGCACGAGGGCAAGATCCGTTTTATTGAGCGGGTGATTTCCCCGGAGGTTGTCTATCCGGAGCACATCCGAAACCTAGTTGATACCCTGGCCGATAAATATGCCGCGGTGCGCTCCGATATCCTGCGTACCGCAATCCCGCCACGCCACGTGAAAGCGGAGCAAACCGATACGACCTCGGCGTGGGAAGACCATGGCACCGCGAAAGAGCCTGACTTATCCGCGTGGAGTGCATACGAGTACGGGGAATCCTTCGTGGACGCCGTCATCACCGGAACACTCGCCCGCGCCGCGTGGCAGATAGCCCCCGGTGATGATTGGGCGGCGGCCCTTGCGGCCCTAGCTGCCAAAGTGGCTATTGACGGCGCGGGTGTACTGATTGTCCTTCCCGACCAAAAAGACGTGGACCAGATGGCAGCGGCGCTAGCGGAACATGTGGGACCAAAGCAGATCACAACCCTGACGGCCTCCCTTGGCCCACAGGCACGGTACAGCAGGTTTCTGTCAGTTCTGCACGGGCAGGGGCGCCTGGTTATCGGGACGCGCTCAGCCGCTTTCGCGCCCGTGAAAAACCTGAAGCTGGCGGCGGTCATGTTCGACGGGGATGACTCACTAGTAGATCCGCGTGCCCCATATACCCATGCCCGGGAGGTTCTGACAACGCGCTCAGCAGTGGAGAAAGCCTCCCTCATCATTGGCGGCTACGGCCGCACCGCGGAGACACAACTGCTCGTAGAAGCCGGCTGGATGCACTCCCTTGTTGCGCCACGAAATACAGTGCGCACGCGCTCCCCGCACATCCATGCGGCGGGGGATAGCGAATTTGAACTGCAACGTGATCCACGCGCAGGCGCAGCACGGTTGCCCTCAGCTGCTTTTGTGGCGGCACGGAGCGCCCTGGTTGAGAACAAACCAGTTTTGTTTCAAGTCCCACGCGCCGGGTACGTCCAATCTCTAGCCTGTGGGATCTGTCGCGCCCCAGCGCGCTGTCGCGCCTGTAATGGTCCGCTCGGTTTGCCCAGTGGTGGGGAAGCAGCTGCACCAACCTGCCGGTGGTGTGGGCGTATTGATAGTGCTTACTCCTGCCCGTCCTGCGGCTCGCACCGTTTGCGCGCCGTTGTGTTGGGCACTCAGCGCACAGCGGAGGAACTCGGCCGCGCCTTTTCCCCTGCGACTGTGATCTCTTCCTGGGGTGACCGCATCCATGCAGAGATCCCGGACAAAGCTGCCGTGGTCGTGGCCACTCCGGGTGCGGAGCCACGCGTGGAGGACGGCGGTATGTACGGCGCTGCCGTTCTCCTGGATACTTGGGCTTTGCTGGGTCGCCCCGATCTGCGCGCCACGGAAGAGACCATGCACAAGTGGATGGCAGCAGCCACGCTGGTGGCGCCACACTCCAAAGGCGGCGATGTAGTGGTAGTCGCGGACCCATCTCTGCCCGTTGTGCAGCACCTCATCCGCTGGGATGCGCCGGGGCACGCGGCATTGGAGCTCGCTGCCCGCAGGGAGGTCCGCTTCCCACCGGCGGTGCATATGGCAGCTGTGGACGCACCACGCGAAGCGCTCGAGGACTTTCTGGAGCACACCGATTTGCCTGATCAGGTAGATATCCTGGGGCCAGTTGACCTAGCACCCGGGGTGGACCTGCCAGGCGAGTGGGACCGGTCCAAGTTAGGGGAGGCGCAACGCGTGCTGATCCGCACGCCACTTTCGACGCGTAACGCGCTGGGCAAGGCTCTGCGCGCCGGGAATGTGAACCGCGCGACCCGCAAGCAGGATGCGCCACTGCGTATTCAGATCAACCCCATGCACATCGGTTAAACCCCGAGCGGGGGCTAGGTAGACTCGCGCTCATGACTGTTCGCCCTATCCGTATCTTCGGTGACCCGATTCTCAACACTGAAGCACAAAGCATTGAGCTTTTCGACGTTACCCTAGCCACCCTCGCCTCCGACATGCTCGAAACCATGGACGCTGCTGGTGGCGTTGGTCTTGCAGCGAACCAGATCGGGTTGGCTAAGCGCATTTTTGTCTACGACTGTGATGGGTTGCGTGGTGCATTGGTGAATCCGGTGTGGGAACCCGTGGGTGACTATGCACAGATTGGCATGGAAGGATGCTTGTCTATCCCGGATGTGCAGGCGGAAGTGGTCCGCCATGAATCCGTGATTGCGCGGGGTTTTGATGTTGACGGCCGCCCCGTCACCATCAGCGCCAGTGGTCTGCTGTCCCGCTGCATCCAGCATGAGACGGACCACCTGGATGGTGTTTTGTACCTGCGGCGTCTTGACCCGGAGGTTCGAAAGGAAACGATGGAGATCATCCGCGGTATGGACTGGTTTAACGCCGGCGAAGAGCAGCAGTAGTCGCGGGTTAGGGAAAGGATTACAGATAATGCGCCTTGTTTTTGCTGGAACACCTGAGCCGGCGGTTGTTGCGTTGGAAAAGCTCATTGCTTCTGACCATGAGGTTGTCGCCGTACTGACCCGCCCCGATGCGAGGCGGGGCCGCGGGCGTACCCTGCACCCGTCGCCCGTCAAGGCTTTGGCATTGGAGCACGGCATTGAGGTTCTCACCCCGACCACGTTGAAGAGGAACGAGGAGGTGAAGGCCCGACTGCAGGAACTCGCCCCGGATGCCATCTCAGTGGTCGCCTACGGCAGCCTTATTCCAGAGAACTACCTGGGCATCCCCACACACGGATGGGTGAACCTGCACTTCTCGCAGCTGCCACAGTGGCGCGGTGCCGCACCAGTTCAAGCAGGTATTCTGCACGGCGATGAGTACAGTGGCGCCACCACTTTCCGTATCGACGCCGGCCTGGACACCGGTGACATCATTTGTCAGGTGTCTGAGCCGATTCGCTCCACCGATACAGCGGATGATTTGCTTACGCGCCTGGCCTACAGCGGCGCGGATCTTCTCGTGCGCACCATGGATGAACTCGCTGCTGGTACAGCCACACTCACTCCGCAGGAGGGGGAGGCGAGCTATGCCCCGAAGATCACCAAGGACGACGCACGCATCAATTGGACCGCACCCGCTATTGAGATTGACCGTGCGATCCGCGCCTACACCCCAGGCCCAGGCGCGTGGACAATGCTCGACGGCCAACGTGTCAAAGTTGGTCCAGTGGTTGTCGACGACTGTTTGTCACCCACCAGCCCCGGTCATGTGACCGTGTCCAAGAACACCGTGACCGTGGGCACTGGGACGACCCCGGTGGTGTTGCAGATGATCCAGCCCCCAGGGAAAAAGATGATGGTCGCTGCCGATTGGGCGCGTGGCCTACACAGTGCTGAAGGAGTGGTGTTCGAGTGAGCGGCGGATTTAGGTCACGCACCAAGAGCGCACAGAAGCAACCATCAAAGCCGGCAAGAACTTCGACCCGGGAGAAAGCCCCACAGACTGCCTCCCAGGTGAAAGCCATGGGGGACAAGGCGCGCGAAGTTGTCTTCGATGTTCTGCTCCGTGTCGCGGTGGAGGACGCCTACGGCAACTTGGTCCTTCCACAACTGCTACGCGAGCGCAGCATCACTGGTCGCGATGCCGCCTTTGCCACAGAACTCGCTTACGGTGCGATGCGCACACAGGGCGTGCTCGATGCCGTGATCCGTGATTGTTCTTCACGGCCGCTCGCGGATCTTGATCCGGCTGTTCTTACCGCCTTGCGCATTGGTGTTTATCAGTTGCTGTATACCCGAGTGGACGCGCACGCGGCAGTGGACACCTCGGTCCGTCTCGTCGAAGCCGCTGGTCATCCGAAGGCCAAAGGCTTTGTTAACGGAATTCTTCGTACCGTCACCCGGACCGAACCCGCGCAATGGATCAAGAAGCTCAGTCCAGCCGATCCACTGGCTGCAGTGGCTTTCCATACGGCACACCCTGAGTGGATCGCACGTTCTTTTGCCACCGCGCTTGGAGTCAACCCAACTGGTGCTGGCGCCGAGGAACTCGAAAAGGCACTCGTTGCAGATTCCGAGCGCCCCGTGGTCCATCTAGTTGCTCGCCCCGGTGAACTCTCCGCGGAAGAATTAGCTCTCACCACCGGCGGGGAAGAAGGCAAGTACAGCCCCTACGCGGTCTATTTGGAAAGCGGTGATCCTGGTGCCCTTCAGCCCGTGCGCGATCGGATGGCCGCTGTCCAAGACGAGGGCTCCCAGCTCATCGCCCGTGCCGTGACTGAAGTCCCGGTGGAATCCGATGCCGGCCGCTGGCTCGACCTGTGTGCTGGACCCGGTGGTAAAGCAGCTCTCATGGGCGCCATTGCCGCCATTGACGGCGCCCACGTAGATGCCGTTGAGGTCAGTAACACCCGTGCGGACCTCATCCGCAAGACCACGCAGGGCCTGCCCGTGACTGTGCACGTTGGGGATGGCCGCAATCCCGGTTTGGAACCTGGCTATGATCGTGTCCTCGTTGATGCTCCTTGTTCCGGCCTCGGTGCGTTACGCCGTCGCCCGGAAGCGCGCTGGCGAAAAGCCGAAAGCGACATTGCGGAGCTCAACGTGCTGCAGGAAGAGCTACTGGCCTCCGCTATTGAGCTAACTAAACCCGGTGGCATTGTCGTGTATTCGACATGTTCCCCCGATGTTAGGGAAACTCGCGGAATCGTGGACAAGGTCCTTGCTTCCGGCGCTGTGGAGGAACTCAACGCGCACGAGTTCACCTGCGGCATGGAGGGCGTGGGCCCCCACCGAAGCGTTCAGATGTGGCCACACAGCCACGGGACGGACGCGATGTTCTTTGCGGTTCTGCGCAAGCAGTAAAGGATTGTGAAAGACTTAGCACCCCAACCCATCCTGCCCCTGTGTTTCCGCAGGTCACTAAAAACCGGCATGTTAAATCCTTCACTCGCACGAAGTAGAGTGGTGGCATGATCTACATTGCTCCGTCAATTCTGGCCGCTGATTACGTCGCTCTCGGCGCGGATGTGAAGAAGGTTCCTGCCGCTGACCTCATCCACGTGGACATCATGGATGGCCACTTTGTGCCCAACCTTTCGTTCGGTCCGGACGTGACCAAGGCGGTTGACGGGGTGACAGACCAGTTCTTGGACATTCACATGATGATCGAGGAGCCGGAGCGCTGGTTCGAGACGTACATCAAGGCCGGTGGCGATCGTCTTGTGTTCCACATTGAGGCGACGGACAACCATATTGCTGCTGCGAAGCAGCTGCATGACCTTGGCGTTCAGGCAGGTTTTGCTATCAAGCCGGGTACCCCGATCGAGCCTTACCTCGATGATATTGAGCACTTTGAGCAGGTCATGGTCATGAGCGTGGAGCCGGGCTTCGGCGGGCAGAAGTTCATGCCGGAGGTGCTGGGTAAGGTGGCTACCCTGCGTGAACGCATTGAGGAGGCTGGCTTGTCGACGATCATCGGCATCGACGGCGGCATCTCTTCATCCACCATCGAGCTGGCTGCCGAAGCTGGCGTGAATGCATTCGTCGCTGGTTCCGCTGTCTTCGGTACTGAGGATCCGGCTGGGGCAGTGGAAACCTTGCGTGACCTGGCCACTATTGCCGCAAACCGCTAAATGGAGCCCCCTATGTCTGAGGCGGTGCAGTCCGCCATGATTGCTGCGCACAATGCTGGTCAAAAGGTGCGTGGCACGACGAGCCCTAACCCGCCGGTGGGCTGTGCCGTCTTTGATGACAGCGGCATTATTGCCACGGGTGCCACTGAACCACCGGGAGGCCGTCACGCGGAAAGGGTCGCGCTTGATCAAGCCACCACCATCAATCCCGAAAGAATAAAAGGGGCCTCCCTGGTCGTGAGTTTGGAACCGTGTAACCACACTGGCCGCACGGGACCGTGCACTGAAGCGATCGTGGCAGCAGGAATCGCCCACGTGTACTACGTGAAGGATGACCCGAACCCCCAGGCAGCTGGCGGTGCGGACTACCTCCGTGCGCACGGGGTTCAGGTTACCCAGGTGGACTTCCCGGTTGATGGCCTTGAACCGTGGCTGGACTCGGTGCGTTACGGGCGTGTGTCTGTGACGGCAAAGTTTGCAGCCACTCTGGATGGCTTCACTGCGGCTCCGGATGGAACAAGCCAATGGATCACGGGGCCAGAGACTCGCCAGTACGCGCACTTTGACCGGGCGATGCGTGATGCCATCGTGATCGGCACTGGTACCGCGATTGCGGATAATCCGTCCCTCACCGCGCGCGACCGTGACGGCTCGCTTTTAGCTAACCAACCCCGCCGCATTGTGGTGGGCACGCGTGAGGTGCCGGAAGGTAACCTGACCAGGCTGGGTTTCGAGCAGTATTCAACACCGGAAGAAGCCTTTCAGGCAATGTATGAATCAGGAGCACGAGATGTGCTCGTGGAGGGCGGTCCAACTCTTATGCGTAGCGTGTTTGAACTTGACGTCGTGGACCGTATTACAGCCTACGTCGCTCCGATGCTCTTTGGCAGCGGACGCGGACTGCTGGATGGGCCGCTCGTAAACACCATCGGCGAGGCGAAGCGCTACGAGCTGTACGACGCTTTCTCCCTCGGCGAAGATGCCGTCATCGAACTATGTAGGAAGGACAACTGATGTTCACGGGTTTGGTTGAAGAAATCGGCCGGGTGGACAAGCTGGAGCAACTCACCGACGCGGTCCGGCTGACAATCCATGGGCCAACAGTCACAAGCGATGCAGCACCGGGGGATTCCATCGCGGTGGACGGAGTCTGCCTGACCGTCGTGGACAAGCTCACAGAGGGGTTTACCGCTGACGTCATGCAAGAAACTTTGAACCGCTCTCGCTTGGGTAGCTACAAGGTGGGGTCCCGCGTCAACCTTGAGCGAGCTCTGACGGCCGGGGAAAGGCTGGGTGGTCACATTGTTCAGGGCCATGTGGACGGGGTCGGTGAACTGATCAGCCGTGCGTCATCTGAGCACTGGGAGGTGCTGCGGTTCTCCCTTCCCGCGGACTTGGTCCGCTATGTGGTGGAGAAAGGCTCGATCGCCATCAATGGCACATCGCTCACTGTTTCAGCTGTTGGGGAGGATTTCCTGGAGGTTTCCCTCATCCCCACAACCTTGGCGGAGACGACCTTTGGGGACATGGTGGTGGGGGAGCCGGTGAACCTCGAGGTGGACGTGGTGGCCAAGTATGTTGAGAAAATGGTTGGGGGTTACCATCTACAGCCATGATGGACTCGCTGCGCCTTGATTCTGTGGAAAATGCTGTGGCGGCCATCGCCCGAGGTGGTGCGGTGGTCGTGGTGGATGATGAGGACCGCGAGAACGAAGGTGACCTCATCTTTTCTGCACAGCACGCCACGCCGGAAATGGTGGCGTTCATGGTCCGCTATTCCTCCGGCTATATTTGCGTAGCCATGGAGGATGAGGCGGCAACCCGCCTGGATCTTCCGCCGATGGTCTCACGTAATGAGGACGCGCGTGGCACCGCCTATGCTGTCACTGTTGATGCGGCCACGGGGACCACGGGCATTTCCGCTACTTCGCGCGCGGAGACGATTCGACGGTTGGCTGACCTCGAGAGCGCGCCGACCGATTTCACTCGTCCCGGTCATATTGTGCCGCTGCGTGCGCGAACCGGTGGAGTGCTCGTGCGCGACGGGCACACAGAAGCGTCCGTTGATCTCGCCCGGATGGCTGGTTGTACACCGGTGGGTGTGTTGTGTGAGCTTGTGTCCGAGAAGGACCCGACGGACATGGCGCGTGGGCCTGAACTGCGCGAGTTTGCGGATGAGCACGGTTTGCCGATGATCTCAATCGAACAGCTCATCGCGTACCGCCGCCGGACGGACCGTATCATTGAGCGCGCCGTCACCACCACGTTGCCCACAGAATTTGGTGTGTTCACAGCGTACGGTTATCGCTCGATTATCGACGCCACTGAGCACATCGCCCTCGTCTGCGGCGACGTCGCGGACGGGCAAGATGTACTCGTCCGCGTCCACTCTGAGTGCTTGACCGGTGATGTGTTTGCCTCGCAGCGCTGTGATTGTGGGCCGCAGCTGCACGAGTCCATGCGCAAGATCCAAGAAGCTGGCTGTGGCGTGATTATTTATGTCCGTGGGCATGAAGGTCGTGGCATTGGGCTCTTGCACAAACTGCATGCGTACCGGCTGCAGGAAGAGGGCCTAGATACCGTGGACGCAAACTTGGAGCAGGGATTGCCGGTGGATGCGCGCGAGTACTCCGTTGCCGGCCAGATCCTGGCGGACCTGGGTATTGCGTCGGCCGAGATCTTGTCCAACAACCCGGACAAGGTCGAGGCTTTGAGCGGATACGGCCCGATTATCTCCGGCCGCACTCGTATTGAGATCGCACCGAACAACTGCAACATCCATTACCTGCGCACCAAGCGTGACCGCATGGGGCATGATCTGCCACTCGTGGCTGAGTGGGAAAACGTGCAGGGGCACTAGGAACAAAAGCGAAGGGAAGGCTCAATATGGCAACTAGTGGAACACCAGTGCCGCGCCACATTTCAGCTGAGGGTTTGACCGTTGCTGTGGTGGTGACGGAGTGGAATGCGGAGATCGTCGATAAGCTGCGTGAGCGTGCACTGGCAGCAGCGCGTGAAGCGGGCGCAAAGGCAGAGCTTTTTAGCGTGGCCGGTGCGCTGGAACTACCCGTTGTTGCGCAGGCGTGTGCACGGCGTTTCGATGCCGTGGTCGCGCTCGGCTGTGTTATTCGCGGTGAGACCGCCCACTTTGAGTACGTCTGTGATTCCGTGACCGAGGGCTTGACGCGTGTGGCGCTTGATGAGCAAGTTCCGGTGGGCAATGGTGTGCTCACCGTGGAGAACGTGCAGCAGGCCCTTGCGCGCACGGGCGGGGCAGGAGCCAAGGAGGACAAGGGCGCGGAAGCAATGGATGCCGCACTGTCTGCCGCATTGACCCTCGCGCGCGTGCGGGCTTTTGCCCCGCGCACCCACGACCACTGGTGATGGATATTTTCGCCCGCGTGACAGCGTGGGTAGGATGACGTGAGAAACCCCAGCGAACAAAACCGCCGAACAACAACCACGGAAGAGTGCAGTGACTGACACAAACAGCGCACCGGGACGAAGCATCAGTGACCGGGACCTGGCTTATTACAACGCGTTGGATCCGCATGCGGTGACATCGACGAAGCCGTGGGAGCTGGAAATTACCTCGCCGGCACTGAAGCGTGTTGCCCTGCTGTTGGTCGTACTGATCATGGCCGTGCACATCTTCATGGGCATCGTGGTGGACGTGGAGTTTACGGGTGCGGCGGTGAGCACCATCGATAAGTTTGCCTTCCCCGGTATTGGCTTGATTCTGTCTGCTGCAACATGGATTGGGCTGTCCCGCCCGCGGGTGCGTGTGAATGAGGATGGGGTAGAGGTGCGCAATATCATTGGCACCCGTTTCTACCCGTGGCTGGTTGTCTACGGTCTGGCGTTTCCGCAGGGCTCCCGCATGGCGCGGTTGGAACTGCCCGAGTTCGAGTATGTTCCGCTGTGGGCCATTCAGTCCGCGGACAAGGAGCGGGCAGTTGCTGCGGTGAAGGACTTCCGCGCGTTGGAAGCCCGCTATATGCCAGAGGACTAGCCACATGGCTAATCCAGCAACCTACCGTCCCGCCCCAGGCAGCATCCCAACGGAGCCTGGGGTGTACAAGTTCCGCGATGCCTCCGGGCGCGTGGTGTACGTGGGCAAGGCAAAAAACCTGCGTGCCCGCCTGAACAACTATTTCCAGCCGCCAGAGCAGCTCCACCCCCGTACCCGCCAGATGGTGTTCACGGCCGCGAAGGTGGAGTGGACGGTTGTGGCCAGCGAAGTGGAAGCGCTCCAGTTGGAGTATACCTGGATCAAACGTTTCGACCCGTGGTTCAACGTCATGTACCGCGATGACAAGACGTATCCCATGCTCGCAGTCAGCGTGAAAGAGGACTACCCGCGCGCGTTCTTCTACCGCGGTCCGCGGCGCAAGGGCGTGCGCTACTTCGGCCCCTTTTCCCATGCGTGGGCTGTGCGCGAAACGCTAGATCTGCTTACTCGCGTTTTTCCTATCCGGACGTGTTCCAATGGTGTGTTCAAGCGACACGAGCAGTTGGGACGGCCGTGTTTGTTGGGGTACATCGATAAATGTTCCGCGCCGTGCGTGTCCCGTGTGAGCGAGGAAGAATATACAGACATCGTGGACGGGTTCATGGGCTTCATGTCCGGCCATACAGATACGCTGGTCAAAGCGTTAACCAGCCAGATGCTGGAAGCCAGTGAAAACCTAGAGTTCGAAAAAGCAGCGCGGCTTCGTGACGACCTCGGGGCCGTCAACAAAGTCATGGAACGCCAAACCGTCGTGCTGAGCATGGACACGGACGCAGACATCATCGCTTTTGATACTGATGAGCTGGAAGCCGCCGTTCAGATTTTCACGGTCCGCGAGGGCCGTATCCGTTCACAGCGTGGTTGGGTCGTGGAGAAAACCGGGGATGAGCCCGGCAGTACGGAGCGTCTCGAGGAGGGGCGGGCTGATCCTGCCTTGCCGGTGTTGATGCAGAATTTCCTCGTGCAGTACTACTCCGATGCGGTGGAGCGTGTTGAGCAGGAACGTATCGAAGATGAGCGGTTGGCTGCAAAGAAAGTGCGTCGCCGCGGTGTGGACCAGGAATCCCATGCAGCACAACGCGCCCCGATGCCGGTGCCGCGCGAAATTCTCGTGGAAGTCATGCCCGAGGAACCGTCAGAGACCGAGGAGCTCCTCGAAAAACTCCGGGGTGGGCCGGTGGATATTCGGGTGCCGCAGCGTGGCGATAAAAAATCGCTCATGGAAACTGTCCAGCGCAATGCCAAGGAGTCTCTGCGCCAGCACAAGCTGAAGCGTGTGGGTGATCTCACCGCGCGTTCACAGGCGCTGCAGGATATTCAGGATGCGTTGGGTCTCGATGAGGCGCCGCTGCGCATCGAGTGCACGGACATCTCCCACATTCAGGGCACCGATGTGGTGGCTTCCCTCGTGGTGTTTGAGGACGGCCTGCCCAAGAAGTCGGATTACCGCCGCTACCGCATCAAGGAAGCAGCGGGGGATGGCCGCAGTGATGATGTGGGCTCTATCGCCGAAGTCACGCGCCGCCGCTTCAAGCGTCACGCGCAGGACAAGCTGGCCAATCCGGAAGACCCAGAGCTAGATAACACCGCTTTCGCTGATGAGGAACCAGATGACGCGGTGGAAACAGCAAGCAACAAACGCTTTGCCTACCCGCCACAGCTATTCATCGTTGATGGCGGTAAACCACAGGTCAACGCAGCCCAAGCAGTTTTCGACGAACTCGGGGTCGTCGATGTCGCCCTCATCGGCCTAGCCAAGCGCCTTGAAGAAGTATGGGTGCCTTACGACGATGAACCGGTTATCCTGCCCCGCAACTCAGAAGGCATGTACCTGTTGCAACAAATCCGTGATGAAGCACACCGTTTTGCCATCACCTACCACCGCCAGCAACGCTCCAAACGCATGCGTGCCTCTGCACTCGATGGCATCCCGGGCCTTGGGCCAGCGCGGCGCAGCGATCTGGTCAAGCACTTCGGTAGCGTGAAAAAGCTGAAAGCTGCCAGCGTCGAGGACATCACCGAGGTCCCGGGGATGGGCCCCAAGCTTGCGCAGAAGGTGTATGACCATTTGCATGTGGGGGACTGAGGGGAATCGTCGATAAGCAGCTACATGCTCTGCGCATTTCGATACGATGGGGCGTATGACTTCATCTTCCGCGTCGCGCCCTGTGATCATCACCGGCATGTCCGGTGGCGGGCTGTCCTCCGCAGCGAACGTCTTTGAAGACAAAGGCTACTTCGTCTCTGAGAACCTCCCACCGCAGCTCGGCCTTGAACTCATGGACATGGCCATGGCCGAGGAGTCCCCAGTGGACAAGCTCGCCGTGGTGACAGATGTGCGCGCACGCATCTTCCGCGGGTCTCTCATGGACTTCATTGAGCAAGCACGTGAACGTGGCTACAACCCCTTCATTCTTTTTCTAGAGGCGCGCGACGAGGTGTTGATCAAACGCTTCGATAGCGTTCGACGCACCCATCCGCTGCAGGGCGACAACCCGTTGCACGTGGGCATTGCCCGTGAACGCGCTGAGTTAGCGTGGGTGCGGGAAACAGCGGACGTGATCATTGATTCCTCAAACCTGTCCATCCACGATCTGCGTCGCGCGATTGAGGCTTCCGCTGGGGACCTCGGCTCCTCGAAGCAGCACGTGACCGTGGAGTCTTTCGGTTTCAAGCACGGTTCCCCACGCGATGCCGACCTGATTTTCGACGTGCGCTTCCTGCCTAACCCATACTGGATTGAGGAGCTGCGTGACTTCCGCGGTGTGGACAAGCCCGTCAGTGATTACGTGCTGTCGCGGCCGGGTGCGGACGAATTTATCGACGGGGTTGTGGACCTGCTCAGCTCAATGATGTCTGGTTACAAACACGAAGGCAAAGACTTCGTCACTGTGGGCATTGGCTGCACTGGTGGGCACCATCGCTCCGTGGCAGTCTCCGAGGAAATTGGCCGGCGACTTAGCTCCCGAGGGGAAGTAGACGTTGCCGTGATGCACAGGGACTTAAAGCGGCACTAATCACCGAGCTCATTGCACCACCGGTGATGTAGTCAGCCCCCTTTCAGCGAGAGAAAGACCTCCCATTATGAACGCCTCTCATATCAATGTGGCTAGCCTCGGCGGTGGACATGGACTCCACCAAACCCTTCTGGCTGCGAAGCAGATCGCAGCTACGAACAATGGCGTTGTTGATCCCGGTAATTATCATGTGAACGCCATTGTTACCGTCGCTGACGATGGCGGATCGTCCGGCCGATTGCGCCGTGAGCTAGACATCGTGCCGCCCGGGGATCTCCGTATGGCACTGGCGGCACTTACCCCATCGAGCGAATTCGGCGAGGAATGGAAGCACATCATCCAGCACCGTTTTGGTGGAAATGGTGCAATGGCCGGACACGCGGTGGGCAACCTCATCATCGCTGGAATGGCGGAGGCTTATGGAGACTTGCAGCGCGCGCTAGACACCGTGGGACAATGGACCCAAACCGTTGGTCGGGTGTTGCCAGTTGCCTTGGAACCGCTCGATATTGAGGCAGATGTGGCGGGGCTTGATGATGACCCGCGGGTGGTTCGTTCGGTCCGCGGTCAGGTTGCAGTGGCCACCACGCCTGGTTCAGTCCGTCGAGTGCGTATCCTCCCCGCGAACCCGCCAGCTAATCCAGCTGCGGTGCAGGCGATCCTCAATGCTGATGTGGTGACCATTGGGCCGGGTTCCTGGTTTTCTTCCGTAATCCCACACCTTCTGATACCGGAGATTGTGCAGGCGCTGACCGATACGCAGGCTACCGTCATTGTCATTCTCAACCTCTCACCAGAAGCGGGGGAGACTCCGGGATTCACTACGGAACGGCATATCCATGTATTCAACCAGCACGCGCCGGAGTTGAAGGTGGACTACTTCTTGGCTGATTCGGGGATCACATTGTCCGAAGGGGAGCGGCGCTATCTTCAGCGGGCGGCGGCCAGTGCTGGAGCGGAAGTGACGTTTGCAGATCTCGCCGAGGTTGATGCTTCATCACAGCGCACGAGCAGGCATGATCCAGAAAAACTGGCAGCTGCCATCACATCACTTGTGCGTGGAAACTAAACTGATGTGAGCAAACGGAAAGGATGAATGCGAACGTGGCATTGACGTCGAAAGTCAAAGACGAGCTCCTGGGTGTAGCCCCTACTGGAACGGACACCCGGATCGCTGAGGCGACAGCGATGCTGCGTGTAGCTAGCGAGTTTGAACAAGGCTTGCGGGGGCTAGAAATCCGTGCCGAATTCGTTGAGCGTGCTGTGGCTGAACACCTCGCCTCAACAATTCGGGATGTATGCGATATTGACGTTGAGGTGAAAAGCATCAATGCTGGCACCCAGTCCCGGGAAGCCTGCTATGAAGTGAAAATTACAGACGGTGCTAAAGACGTGATTCGGCGTTTCCGGCTGGTCACGGCGTCCGGGCACCCAGTGGTTGGCCTGCCACGCAACATTATTTCCGGAACGATCGGTGAAGTGGAAGCCGCCTGGCGTGGTGCTTTCCTCGCGCGCGGATCTCTGACTGAACCCGGTCGTACCGCCGCACTCGAAGTTGTTTGCCCACGCCAAGAGACTGCACTGGCGCTCGTTGGTCTGGCGCGACGTTTATCAGTCGCGGCTAAGACGAAGGAAACCCGTGGCACAGAGCGCGTCTTTGTACGTGACGGTGATGGCATTGGGATCCTTCTGTCCCGCATGGGCGCACCGCGCGCGCGATTGGAATGGGATGAAAAGCGCATCAAACGCGAAGAGCGGGCCAGCGCGAATCACCATGCGAATTTCGACGATGCCAACCAGCGCCGCTCCGCCCAAGCAGCGGCGGCGGCTGCAGCCCGCGTTGACCGTGCAATGACCATTCTTGGGGATGACGTACCAGAACACCTGGCTGACGCAGGCTTCCTGCGCGTCAAACACCGTCACGCCTCTTTGGAAGAGCTGGGTCGCCTGGCTGACCCTCAGATGACCAAGGATGCCGTTGCGGGGCGCATCCGCCGCTTGTTGTCCTTGGCTGACAAACGGGCGAAAGAGCTGGGTATTCCGGATACGCACGCAGCGGTGATTGAAGAAGACTAAGACGAGCCCTTAACCGCGTTCTTGGTAAATGCCTGTGACCCTGCGACCACGGGTTCAATTCTCTACACTGGGAACAAGAGGCCGCGGGTTGACTTAGCAATCGGTTCACGGTCTGGACAGCACAACCAGATAGTTTCAAGGAGTCTTTTCAGTGACCACTCGCATTGGCATTAATGGCTTTGGCCGAATTGGCCGTTCCGCATTCCGCATCATCTTGGACAAGTTCGACGGTGACCTTGAGGTTGTGAAGATCAATGACCTCACCGACAACCAGACGCTGGCTCACCTGATCAAGTACGACACCGCCTATGGGCGTCTTGGACGCGAAGTTTCGTTCGATGACACCTCGCTCACCGTCGATGGCAAGCGCATCGAGGTCACCGCGGAGAAGGACCCGGCAAACCTCGCATGGGGCGAAGCTGACGTGGACATTGTTCTTGAGTGCACCGGCATTTTCAACGACGGTGAGAAGGCTAAGGCACACATCGATGCTGGCGCCAAGAAGGTCATCGTTTCCGCGCCGGCAAAGAATGTGGACGGCACCTACGTGTGGGGCGTGAATCACCACGACTACACCAACGACCAGAACATCATTTCGGCTGCGTCCTGCACAACAAACTCCCTGGCACCTGTGGCTAAGGTCCTCAACGATGCGTTTGGTATTGAGAATGGTCTGATGACCACGATCCACGCCTACACCGGTGACCAGCGCATCCAGGATGCACCGCACAGGGACCTGCGTCGTGCTCGCGCTGCTGCACAGAACATTGTGCCCACCACCACTGGTGCGGCTCGCGCCGTGGCACTTGTTTTGCCTGAGTTGGAAGGCAAGCTTGACGGTTTTGCTATGCGCGTACCCACCATCACTGGTTCCGCTACGGATCTCACGGTGAACGTGTCTAAGGAAGTCACCGTTGAGGAAGTCAATGAGGCAGTGAAGAAGGCCGTCCAAGATCCGGAGTTTGGACAGGCACTCGAGTACACCGAAGATCCGATCGTCTCGTCCGACATTATTGCTAATGAGCATGGTGCGATCTTTGACTCTGGTATGACCCGTGTGATCGATGGCAAGCTGGTGAAGATCATCTCCTGGTATGACAACGAGTATTCCTACACGTCCCAGTACATCCGCCTGACCAAGCACGTCGCGGATAATCTCTAAACCGACCATCTCTGCGCCCCGCGCGTGCCTGAGTGACAGCCCGGGGGAGTGCCACCACACATTCCTCCGGGTTTTCGCTTATGCGCCCTCCACGTTTCCCCACCACCCCATAACTTTTGAAGGAGACATCCACCATGGCTGTACGTTCTATTGATGAGCTGCTGAAGGAAGGCGTTGACGGCCGTCACGTCCTTGTCCGCTCGGACTTCAACGTTCCGCTCGATGATGACGGCAACATCACCGACGCTGGTCGTATTGACGCATCGTTGCCGACGATCAAGGCGCTTATCGACGGTGGCGCGAAGGTCATACTCACCGCCCACCTCGGCCGCCCTAAGGGTGAGGTGAACCCGAAGTACTCCCTGAAGCCGGTTGCGGAGGCGCTGTCGGAGAAGCTTGGCCAGTACGTTGCTCTTGCTACCGATGTCACTGGTGAGGACGCACACGAGCGTGCAAACGGCCTGTCCGAGGGTGACGTGCTGCTGGTGGAGAATGTTCGGTTCGACGCCCGTGAGACCTCCAAAGACGATGCCGAGCGTGGCGCCTTCGCCGACGAGCTGGCAGCGCTTGCTGCTGACAACGGAGCTTTCGTGTCCGACGGCTTTGGGGTGGTGCACCGCGCCCAGGCTTCTGTTTACGACGTGGCTAAGCGCCTTCCGGCATACGCGGGCTACCTCGTTCAGGCAGAGGTGGAAAAGCTGGCCACGATCAAGGACAACCCGACTGCGCCGTACATCGTTGTGCTCGGTGGCTCCAAGGTGTCTGACAAGCTCGGCGTGATTGAAGCACTGGCTGAGAAGGCTGACAAGGTCATCATCGGTGGTGGCATGTGCTACACCTTCCTCACCGCCCAGGGTCACAACACCCAGGCCTCCCTGCTGCAAGAGGAGATGGTGGACACCTGCAAGGAGTTGCTGGCTAAGTACGGCGACAAGCTTGTATTGCCGGTGGACCTCGTTGCGGCATCTGAGTTTGACAATGATGCGGACCGAAAGGTCGTGGACCTTGACGGCATCCCGGAAGGTTGGCTGTCTCTTGACATCGGACCAGAGTCCGCGAAGAAGTACGCGGAAATCATCGCTGATTCCAAGACGGTGTTCTGGAATGGCCCGATGGGCGTGTTCGAGAAACCGAACTTCGCTGATGGCACCCGCGCTGTCGCACAGGCAATGATCGACGCAACCACGAACAACGGTTCCTTCACAGTGGTTGGTGGCGGCGACTCCGCCGCATCCGTCCGTACACTTGGGCTGGATGAGAGCGGTTTCTCCCACATCTCCACCGGTGGTGGGGCTTCCCTCGAGCTAGTTGAGGGCAAGGAACTGCCAGGTGTCGCGGTACTGGAAGCCAACTAACCCCGCTTACCTGTAGAAAGGATTTCTCATGGCACGTAAGCCGCTCATCGCCGGTAACTGGAAAATGAACCATGACCACCTTGAGGCGATTTCCCAGGCACAGCGTCTAGCTTTTGCTTTGCCGAAGGACTACTTCGAAGACGTGGACGTAGCGCTGACGGTCCCGTTCACGGATCTGCGCTCGCTGCAGACCCTGGTGCAAGGGGACAAGCTGCAGATCACCTATGGCGCTCAGGATGTATCCCAGCATGACGCTGGCGCATACACCGGTGAAGTTTCAGCGCAGATGCTGGCTAAACTCGATTGCACTTGGGTTGTGGTGGGCCACTCTGAGCGCCGCGAATACCACAATGAGTCCAATGAGCTTGTTGCTGCTAAGGCCAAGGCCGCGTTGGGGCAGGGGATCACTCCGATCGTCTGTGTCGGCGAGCAACTCGATGTGCGCGAGGCAGGCAACCACGTTGAGTTCGTTGTAGAGCAAACCCGTGCTTCACTCGCTGGGATGGATGCTGCAGCACTGGAGAACGTCGTCATTGCGTATGAGCCGGTCTGGGCCATCGGCACCGGTAAGAGCGCATCAGCGGCTGACGCCCAGGAGATGTGCGCCGCAATCCGTTCGCTTATCTACGAGTTGGCGGACCCCGACGTTGCTGCCAGCATCCGCATCCTCTACGGCGGTTCCGTGAAGACGGAGACTGTCGCGGAGATCATCGGGCAGGCAGATGTTGACGGCGGCCTCGTAGGTGGAGCCTCACTCGATGGCGCGGACTTTGCCAAGCTAGTCGCAGCAGCCGGTGACGCTGTACGCCAGCAACCCCCCACCCAATAGGAATAGGTACGCCACACACCGGGGCCAGCGATGCTGGAACTAAACCGGTGCTGGTGTACCATATGACGAGTTAACCCGCACCCACATTTGGAGGCAGACACACCCATGACACTGACACTGCAGATCATCCTGGTTCTCGCATCGATCCTGATGAGTGTCTTCGTCCTCCTACACCGTGGCAAGGGCGGTGGCCTGTCCAGCCTCTTCGGTGGCGGTGTCCAGGCGAACCTGTCCGGTTCCACCGTGGTGGAGAAGAACCTGAACCGCTACACCGTCATCGTGGCGGTTATCTGGATCCTCTGCATCATCGGCCTGAACCTCATCCAGGCGTACGGCCTCTAGCTCGTACAAGCAGTAAAGCCGGGACAGTCTACGTCCCGGCTTTTGCTCGTTCTAGAAGGTTAATCAGCAGCAAGTGTGCCCGGAAACCGTGATGTGAATTAGCTGATCTGGGGAAGAATGCGGACATGCCCGGTGTGGAGGTCCTGCCGTTTCAGCCGTCAGAATGTCCGGACCCCGGTCACCTCGCCTCGGTAATCCGTTTTTGGTCGCGGGGGCCTTGTGTGGTGATGGGCTGGTTGGACGATCCGGTTTGACTATCGCCCTGAACTGCGAACGGTGACCTGGGGGTTCGCCCGTGGCGATCACTATTGTCAAACCGAACCACACAGCCTGTTTTAGGGCATGCCGAAAG